>CBDUWK010000351.1:0-3382 GCA_965370905.1 uncultured bacterium
AGTCGTTTCAACAAACCCCCAGACAATCCAACTAACGCCATTGAAACAACCTGAGCTACCAGTAACGGCGGCAGAGGTGCGCCCATGGTGTTAAAGAGTGAAAAAATAGATTCAGCTACACAGCCGACAAGCACACCGTACTTCGGTCCTAAAAGTACTCCGGACACGAATATCCCTGCAGTTACCATTTCCAGATTCGGAATAGCGAGGAATATATGTCCAAGTACTATGCATGCCGCCGTCAGAAATGCGGCTCTGGTGATTTTCTGAGTTGTTTTCAATTTTAAAAAGAGAAAGGCCGAAACGGCCTTAAATAGGTTCTCCCCGGCGCGCCGGGGAGTCCATTTATAGTGCCCTCCCGCGAGGCATCATTATTCCGGCCAGGTATCTGACTGACGTTCCAACGAGGAAACGATCACAGTTGCGGGGCAGCAACGGAGTTGCACCGTCTTCCCTGAATCAGGTTGCCGGAAGGTGTGGTTAGTATTTTTTTTATTTCTAGGTTTTCTCCTTAATGCGAGCAGCCTTTCCACTCAATTTACTCAAGTAGAACAGTTTGGCGCGTCGCACCTTGCCTCTTCTAAGGGTTTCAATTCTGGCAACTCTGGGTGAGTGAAGTGGAAATACACGTTCAACGCCGATACCGGCTGATACTTTCCGCACCGTAAATGAGGCGTTCAGGCCTTCACCGCTGCGCTGTATTACGGTACCCTGAAATACCTGAATGCGCTCTTTCTCCCCTTCGATAACGCGCACGTGAACTTTAACGGTATCGCCAGCTTGAAAATCGGGTAGATCGGACTTTAATTGGTCTGAAGTGGCTAAATGAAGTTCTGACATCTTTATCCTGCTGTATTATTTTTCTTCTTTGAGGTTTTTCTCCACATATTTTTTCCACAAGTCAGGTCTGCGCTTGCGGGTTATTTCCAATGATCTTTCTTTGCACCAATCGGCGATTTTACTATGATTTCCAGAAAGCAACACTTCCGGAACGCGATAGCCTCGAAATTCTTCTGGCCGAGTGTAAAGTGGACCTTCCAGAAGGTCATCATACAAACTATCGGTTTTGGCCGATTCGATATCGCTGATTACACCTGGGATCAATCGTGTCAAACCTTCCAGAGTTACCATAGCAGGTAACTCACCGCCAGAAAGTACGTAGTCGCCTATTGATATTTCTCTATCAACCAAATTATCTAAAACTCGTTGATCGACTCCCTTATATCGACCACATATGAATATCAGATGTTCCTCATGACCAAGGTCCTTCAGTATTGTCTGGTTTAACCGTTCGCCGGAAGGACTAAAATAAATCGTGCACGGTTTGGTCTGCAAATCTTTGGTTAAATCGTCCATCGCCAGAAATATCGGCTCTGGCTTTAAGACCATGCCCGGATTGCCTCCATAGGGGTAGTCATCTACTTGTTGGTGTTTGCTGCGAGCCCAAGAACGCAAATTCCAGACATGAAGGTCGATCAAACCTCTTTGAAGAGCCCTCTTTATTAAGGTTTCTCTTTTGAAACCATCGAAAATAGAGGGGAACAGTGTCAGGACGTCAACGCGCATTTTTTCAAGTCATAGTCATACTACGTCAACTCCTCCAGCCCTTCCAATAGATTAACAATCATCACTCGATTGTCAATGTCTACCTTAAGGATAGTTTCCTTAGTAGCGGGGATCATCAACTCTCTTCCCTCATCAACGACCAGATACACGTCATTAGCTGGATATTCGAAGACATCAGTTATCACGCCTAATTTGGCGCCATCACTTAATATCACCTGGACTCCTATGAGATCACTGATGTAATACTCTCCACCTTCAAGTTTCGCTAATTGATCGCGGTGAATGAACAAAGGTTTATTAATAAATGGCTGAACATCGTCAATGTGGTTAAAACCGGTAAACTTTATTCTTATTGATTTTCCTGCGATACTAATCCCGGCAACTTCGAGTTTCGTAAAATCTCCTGAATCTTCCCTTATATAAAACACCTTATACTTATTAAGATCCTGCGGCTGTCTAGTTAACGAAAACACCTTAATATCGCCATTTAGTCCATGTGCTTTGACCACAGTGGCGACTTCAATAAAAGAGCTATCCGATATCATTTGATTCGCTCGTAGATTCCTTGGTATTATCCAGGATCTCGAGGTTGGCGCGTTTCCCCTGACGAGCTGCGGTAGCATTCAACAGCGTCCGAATAGAGCGCGCAGTACGTCCTTCCTTGCCAACTACCCGACCGATGTCATTTTCACCAACAGATAGCCGGAAAAGAAGACCTTTCTCGTTTTGTTCCTCTGTAACCCGTACCTGGTCAGGATCCTCCACCAGGTGTTTGGCTATAAACTCAATAAATTCTTTCATTTGTGACTCCGGTTAATCCTTGAGCATGCTTTGCTCAAAAGGTTAGTCGCCCCGACCAATAACCACCCAATTTAAAGGACTCATTCCGGTGTCGGGACAAACATTACCCCTCATCCTCCGTGGATGAGGTTTTTCCAGATTCTTTCTTTTTTGATTTCGATTTGGGTTTTTGAGCTTCTGAAGCTGCTGCTTTTTTCTCCTTAGCGTCCTTATCGTCAGAGGAATCCGCTTTTGGCTCTTTCTTAACTTCCTCTTTTGGTTCATCTTCGGCAACTTCGGCGGTTTCCACCGCTGCCTTTTCTTGACTCTCTGTGGCTTCAGCTTTGATTGGTTTTAACTTCTCATCAACGTCAGTATCGGTAATTTCCACTTCCGCTGCCTCTTCTGCCACTTTCTCTTCTACTGCTGCCGGTTTGGTTTTCGCTGTCTCTTCTATGGCCTCTTCCGTAGCTGCGGTGGATTCAGTTTCTGCTTTCTCTGTAGCTATTTCTGCATCACCTTCTATCAGCTTGGATTCTTCCCCAGCTTCCGCCGCTTCTTCGGTCTGGGGAGATTCAGCTTCCCGGACTTCCTTCTCAGCAGGTTTTTCTGTGGTTTCTACACTTGCCGGCGCTTGTGTTTTTTGCTTCTTGGCCTGCGCTTCGATTGCGGCTTCTTCAGTTGTCTTCAGCTTTTTTTCCGTATCTAATCGGAAGCGGGCAACCTGATCGTTAATCTCCTCTTCCTTTAAGCCCCGTTTCTGAAGATCAATTGTCATCATTAAGCCGCGCCTTGAGAACAGATCTCTAACGGTATTAGAAGGGATAGCGCCTCTACTCAACCATTTCAGAGCTTTCTCTTCATCTACCTCCAGTTCAGCGGGTCGTCTCAGCGGATTGTAATGTCCTATCTTCTCGATATATGCACCATCCCGCTTTTTACGGGAGTCAACTGCAACAATTCGATAAAACGGTTGAGCTTTGCGCCCTATACGCATCAGGCGTAATTTTACTGCCACGGATTGTACCTCCGTACT
>CBDUWK010000352.1:0-3368 GCA_965370905.1 uncultured bacterium
CAAAACCGGTAAGGTCACGCGTTAACCTGGGCATTTTAAAAGGTAATAAGGTGAATGTAGTAGTGCATGGCCACGAACCCGTACTCTCAGAAATGCTGGCGGTGGCTTCCAGAGAACCTGAAACCCTCGAATACGCTAGGTCGAAGGGCGCTGAAGGAATTATGTTGTCGGGGATATGCTGCACTGCCAACGAGATTTTGATGCGTCAGGGTTACCCCGTTGCAGGCAACTTTCTGCAGCAGGAATTGGCTATTGCGACAGGAGCGGTGGAAATGATGGTGGTGGACGTCCAGTGCGTTATGCCGGGATTGAGCGAAATGGCGCAACATTTTCACACCAAGCTGATAACCACTTCCGATAAAGCACGCATTCCGGGTGTAAAACATGCTCCTTTTGATGAGCACAAAGCGCTGGATTCTGCAAGAGCTATATTGCAAACAGCTGCTGATAATTTTCAGAACCGCGATGCCTCCAAGGTAGATATTCCTGCTGAAGAAATGGACCTGGTGGCAGGCTTTACGGCAGAGAACCTCTTCCATCATTTGGGTGGGACCTTCCGTTCTTCATACCGCCCTTTGAACGATGCCATCATGGCAGGCAGATTACGGGGTGTCGTCGGTGTAGTGGGATGTAACAACGTCCGTATTCAACACGACAGCAACCATATCGCGCTGGTGGAAGAGTTGTTGAAGAATGACGTTTTAGTAGTACAAACCGGCTGTGCGGCTTTGGCTTGTGCCAAGGCTGGCTGGCTTCGTCCGGAAGCGGCCAAGGAAATTGCTGGTCAAGGATTACAGGAGATCTGTGAAGCGGTGGGAATCCCACCCGTGCTGCATATGGGATCATGCGTGGATAACTCACGCATTTTGATGGCTTGCACAGAGATGGTCAATGAAGGCGGGATTGGAGAGGATATCTCTCAATTACCCGTAGCTGCAGCCGCGCCGGAAGCGATGTCAGAAAAAGCGGTGGCGATCGGTCTCTACGCAGTTGCATCGGGTATAACTACTTTTTACACACCGGCGCCAAGAGTGCTGGGAAGTCCCGAGGTGCTTAACTATCTCACTAATGATATCGAAAAAGACTTCGGAGCGAAATGGGTCTTTGAGGAAGATCCCATAAAAACCGCGAGAGGCATTATCTCCCTTCTCGATGCCAAGAGGGAGGCATTGAAACTCGATCCGATGATGTACTCTGCCAAGATGTCGAGGTCAGCGTAATGGCTGCGAATAATAAGGTTTATGCCATAAGCAGCCTCTGCACTGGCTGCCGCACCTGTGAAATAGCCTGCGCCGTGGAACATTCACGGTCGAAAACGCTGGCTGGCGCGCTGTTCGAAGAATTGCCACCGAGATATCGCATCCAGGTGCAGTCGAACGGTAGCCTAAAGCTGCCGATCAACTGCCTCCAATGCGAAGAACCGGACTGTCTCTTTGCCTGCAAATCGGGAGCGGTGAGCAAAGATTCAGAAACCGGACAGGTTCGGGTAGATCTATCAAAATGCGTCGGTTGCTGGATGTGTGTCATGGTATGTCCCTTCGGAACGGCGCAGGCGGACCATTTGCGAGGAAAAGTGGTGAAGTGCGATCTATGCGAAGGCAGGGAAGAAGGTCCTGCCTGCGTGGAAGCCTGCCCTACAAGAGCCCTGTTTCTAGGCACTTTGGAAGAAGTAGAAGCCTTCATTTCAGAGATGAAGGAGCTGGGTGTTATTGGTAAATCAGCATAGTGACATTTGAATTAATCTAAAGATAACTAATGCAATACGTAATCATCGGAAATTCCGCCGCAGGTATCGGAGCCGCAGAAGCGATTCGGGAGGTAGACCATAAATCGCCCATAACGATTATTTCCGATGAACCGGAATCGGCCTACAGCAGAACCTTGATCTCCTATGAACTCGCAGGCTGGATCGATAAAGGCAAAATGGAGTTGCGTCCACCTGATTTTTACGCCGAGAAGAATATCACAACGCGCTTAGGTCAACGTGTGGTAAACATAGATACGAAAGCCAGAGAAGTGCACCTCGAAAATGGTGAGCGTATAAAGTATGATAAGCTATTGCTGGCAACCGGTGGTTCGCCTCAGAAGACAGGTTTAAAAGGGGAAGCGAAAGGCGGTGTTTTCGGATTTAGAACGTACGCCGATTTACAAAAAATCTACGATGCTGCTAAGTCAGCTAAAAATGGGGTAGTTCTAGGTGGCGGATGTATAGGGCTGCAGGCAGCTTCCGGATTGCATCACCATAAGATCAAAACCACTATTGCGATTACATCTCCGCACTTACTCTCGCAAGTTGCCGATCCGGAATGTGGTGACTACTTTCAGAAATTATTCGAAGATAACGGTATACAAGTAATAACAGGCGTAAAACCGGCTGAATTCAAAGGCGGTGAGCAGGTTGAATGTGTACTCTTTGACAATGGAACTGAATTGCCTGCTCAGATAGTAATCACGGGCAAAGGAGTTAAACCTAATACTGATCTTGCCAATGGGACGAAGATCAAGGTGGATTGGGGTTTAATTGCAGATCAAAATATGCGCACCGCAGAGCCCGATATATATGCAGCCGGCGATGTGGCTGTAACGACGGATCGAGTGAGCTGTGAATCCACCGTAAATGCGGTCTGGCCTTGTGCTTACGAGCAGGGGCGCATAGCCGGATTCAACATGGCCGGTGAAACGCGCGCCTATGATGGTTCCATGCGCATGAACGCGGCAGAATTCTTCGGAGTATCCTTCATTTCGATAGGGATTGTTAAGCCGAGAGAGGAAGGCTATGAGATGCACAGCCGTTTTTATCGTGATGAGACCTATCGAAAACTTGTTTTTAAGGATAACCTCCTGGTTGGCGCGGTCTTAGTCGGTGAAGTTGACAACGCCGGCGTGCTGGCAAATTTGATGCGCAAGCGAGTGGATATTTCAGCCATTAAGAGTGATCTTCTAAAGGGTAGATTTGATTTTGCCAGGGTCGTACCCCTGCTCAAAAAACAGCAGGGAGCTTTTAAGGAGATAGAGTACCGAGAAGCGTTATTATAACCGTACTTAAGGTGTTAAAAATGAAAATGAAAGTTACGGTCAAACAGATCGACGGATTAGCTTTAGCCGCCTTCGGTAATTCTAATCACTGGGTGACTATGGGCGCTCCATCGGAATTAGGCGGTTTTGGCGCAGCTTCCCGTCCTATGGAGTTGGTTCTGATGGGCATTGTCGGTTGTGCTACCATGGATATCCTGGCGATTCTGAAGAAAAAGAGGGTCGATATTCAGGGTTTCAGCCTGGAGGTTAATGCAGAGCGTGCAGATGAACATCCACAAGTGTTTACTGAGATAGACTTTCAATATACGTTCAAAGGCAAGGATATCAAAGGT
>CBDUWK010000353.1:0-3367 GCA_965370905.1 uncultured bacterium
ATTCCTGAAACTTCGATAAGGGGGAAACCTTTTTGTTCGCGTAGTTCCTTTATCTTATCGGCTATCTGGTCCCGTCTCATTCCTATCTCAATTACCCTGAAACCGTTCTCTGTGTGATCGAAATCATAGGCAATACTAAGAGCATCCTCCGGAATGTGGATTGCGCCCCCACCTTCGACAATGAAAGGATCGCGCCTATCCAACGCTGAGAGTATCCGGTAAACCTCAGGCGCTGTCCTTCCGGTTGTCACCACCAAAGGGATATCTTTCTGGCGCAAGTAATCGAAAGCAGGCGAAATTTCTTCTACTGCGAGCGTCCGCGAGCTGAGCAGGAGGGTATTGAGTCCCGTAAAGACAATGAACTGTGGTTCGGAAGTTATCATATGGGTCAGGGTTTTGCAATTCAGGTCCACCTGAATTGCTTCCAGTTTCCTTAGAAATAAATCTAATCAATCTGAACGAAAAGTCAAGCCTTTAAGTGCCTTTTCAACTTCGGAGATGAGTCAGTAACACGGAAATACTAAAAAATTTCTTGCGGGTCTTCAAAAAAAATGGTAATTTAAAATGACTACAAACTACACTTACTACATTGAGATGACAAAAGATACGGAACTTATTAAAGCTTCAACAGATAAAGATCGGGAAATCCCCGACAATCTTCCCGTTCTGCCTCTGCGGGACGTCGTTCTCTTTCCCGGCACTGTATATCCCTTACTTATCGGCAGATCGTCGAGTTTGAAGATCGTAGATAAAGTTCTCAAGAACGATAGACTCGTTCTTCTTATAGCCCAGAAAGATCCTTCCGTCGAAGAAGTTGCACCTCGTTTGCTGTATAAGACCGGTGTTGTCGGGAAGATCGTGCAAGTACTTCGTTTACCGACGGGTATGTCAAAAATTCTGATCGAAGTTTTGGCTAAAGCTCATGTTTCTGAGTTTTTCTCCCGAGACCATTCCATAAACGCAAATTTGGAATTGATTGCCACGAACTCTGATTCCGGCAAAAAAGATAAAGCGGCTCTCCGGAGAACGATATTCCTCTTTAAAAATTACGTAGCACTGAATGACAATCTGCCGGATGAGCTTCTGCTGTCATTGGATCATGCCCAGAACCCCCAGCAAATCGCAGATTACATCAGCGCCTATATCGAATGCAATTACCATAAAAAACAGAGAATCCTGGAACATAAGAATCTCTACAATCAACTCCTGCACCTCACCCGGCTTTTAAAAGAAGAGATCGAGATCCTCGAGCTCGAGAAATCTATCGACTCGATGACCCGGCAGAAAATGGCTAAATCGCAGAAGATTTACTATCTCCAGGAACAGATGCGATTGATCAGAAAGGAATTGGGGGAAGATATTGATGAAGAGGATGAGGATATTATAACCGAGTACCGGGATAGCATCAAAAAAGCCAGGATGCCCAAAGACGTTCAGGGGAAAGCCTACGAAGAACTGGACCGGCTGGCGGGGATGGCGGACCTCTCACCCGAAGCCGCGGTTGTACGCACCTACCTCGATTGGCTCTGCGATCTGCCCTGGTCAAAACGAACCAAGGACAATCTGGACATAGAAGCGGCAGGCCTCATTCTCGACGAAGATCACTACGGCTTGCAAAAGCCGAAGGATCGCATCCTGGAACATCTATCGGTTCTCAAACTGGTGAAATCCATTAAAGGTTCTATTCTCTGTTTCGTCGGTCCTCCCGGAGTTGGCAAAACCAGCCTGGGGCGTTCCATCGCCCGGGCCATGAATCGCAAATTCATCCGTGTTTCCCTGGGGGGCGTGAGGGATGAAGCAGAAATTCGGGGACACCGTCGCACCTATATAGGATCTCTTCCGGGACGTATAATCCAATCCCTGAAGAAGGCTGGGTCGAGAAATCCCGTCTTCGTTCTGGATGAAGTGGATAAAATGAGTTCGGACTTTCGCGGTGATCCCGCCGCGGCTTTACTGGAAGCCCTGGATCCCGAACAGAACTCAACCTTCCTGGATCACTACCTCGATGTGGATTTCAATCTCTCGGAAATACTCTTCATCACCACCGCGAACCACGATGACGGCATCCCCCACGCCCTGCTCGACCGCATGGAAATCATTCACCTTCCGGGCTACATGCGCAACGAAAAGCTCCAGATCGCTCGCAAATTCCTGCTGCCGAAACAGCTCAAAGCAAACGGTCTTGAGCAGAATCAAGTTACTATGACCCGCGAAGCTATGCTGCGAATCATAGACCAATATACCCGCGAAGCGGGAGTGCGCGAAATAGAGCGCCAGATTTCAAAAATCTGCCGCAAAGTAGCGCGTGGTTTCGTGGAAAAGAAACTTGAGCTCCCCATCCAACTGAAAACTTCCAGCCTGAAACAATATCTGGGCGTACCCCTGTATCCGGAACGAAAGTTGAACCGTGAGAAACAAATCGGGCGTGCGACAGGCCTGGCCTGGACTGCTGCAGGTGGAGATATCCTATCTGTAGATGTTACCTTGCTCCAGGGAAAAGGAGGTCTCGTGCTGACTGGCAGGCTGGGAGAAGTCATGAAGGAATCAGCCCGAGCTGCACTCTCCTACTTACAGCACCGCGCCGGTAGCCTGGGATTGGGCGAAGAAACTTTCAGAGGCCGAGACGTACACCTGCACATCCCCGAAGGTGCAGTGCCCAAGGATGGACCCTCAGCGGGAATAACCATTGCCGCCGCGCTCTACTCCGCAGCGTCAGGAAAACCGTTACCACAGGACCTGGCCATGACCGGTGAAATCACACTTCACGGCGAGATTCTCGGCATCGGCGGGTTGAACGAGAAGCTGATCGCGGCCAGACGCTTCAAGATAAAACGCGTCCTCATTCCCAAGGAGAACCTGCCGCAATTATCGGAAGTCCCCGCGGACGTTCGTCGCGGCCTTGAAATCACTCCTGTCGATAACCTCGACCAGGTCTGGGATATTTTAAACTCTGTCCAGTGAAATCCAGATTTGAAGCAGCCCTCTTAGGATCGTCCCCCAATCCGATGGTTTTGCGGCGCAAACCCCACCCCGAAATCATCTTCATGGGGCGTTCCAACGTGGGAAAATCCTCTCTGATCAACTGCCTGGTAAACCACAAAAAGTTAGCCAGAACAAGTTCCACGCCGGGTAAAACCAAGCTGTTTTTCTTCTACGAAATCGAAGAAAAACTCCTCTTCGTCGATCCTCCAGGCTATGGATATGCCAAAGTTTCACAATCAGTGCGCAGCCGTTGGGTTAAGGAGATGGAACGCTATCTGCGCAAAGCGGAAATGCTTCTTGGAGTAGTGCTCATCATGGACGCCCGCCACGCGCCCACGCCGAAGCGTTCATCTAATGGGCCGATTTCCTCGAAGACCTCCCGGCG
>CBDUWK010000354.1:0-3356 GCA_965370905.1 uncultured bacterium
TGAAAGATGATGTCAAACTCTTCGAGGGCAGAGTAAATGGTATTATCACGCTAAAAGCTAAAGGATATAACGGTTTTGGATACGACCCGGTATTCTACGTTCCGGAAGAGGGCAAAACTTTCGCTGAACTACCCTTAGAGAGGAAGAACGAAATATCTCATCGCGGTTTAGCCTTAGACGCCTGGATGGAGTATTTGTATCAACAAAAAATGTAGTTGTTTAAAGGAATCTAATTGAAACGATATTATTTCGATCACAGTGCGACTACCCGCGTCGATTCGCGAGTCATTGAAGCGATGAACGAAGTATTAGGCACGAACTTCGGCAATCCGTCCAGTGTACACAGCTTCGGACGCGACGCCCGGGTAATTCTCGAAGACTCGCGCGAAAGGATGGCAAAGCTTCTGCATGCCGACACTTCTGAGGTTTTTTTTACATCAGGCGGCACTGAGGCAGATAATCTGGCTTTAATCGGGGGGATGAGGTCGAATCTATCTCGTGGTAAGCACCTGGTTACCTGTGCCTATGAACATCACGCAATTCTCGATGCTGCAAAACACCTCGAAGAGAATGGATTTAAGGTTTCCCATGTAAAACCTGATCGGGATGGCGTTGTGAATCCGAAGGTAATAGAGAGTGCAATCACTTCTGAAACCTCCATGGTTTCAATCATGCACGTCAACAACGAGGTGGGAACGATTAATAACATCGCCGAGATCGGCCGGATTGCTCGTTATAAAGACATTTTATTTCATACGGATGCAGTGCAATCCTTCAGCAAGATCCCCATTGACGTTGATCGGATGAAAATAGACCTTTTATCGCTTTCAGGGCATAAAATATACGGACCGAAGGGTATTGGAGCACTTTATGTGCGAAAAGGAGTAAAAATAAGCGCGCGCACGTTTGGTGGTCACCAGGAACGGGACGTGAGAACTGGAACGGAAAATCTTGCTGGTGTGGTTGGATTGGCTCAGGCCGCCCAGATATGCCATAACGAAATGGATTCAGAGACAACAAGACTTGCTAAGTTGCGCAACAGGTTATGGGATGACCTGCAGGATGTATTGCCCGATATACGTTTGAACGGCCATCCTGACAGGCGTCTTCCCGGCCTTTGTAACGTTTCCTTTGAAGGTGTTGAAGGTGAGGCGTTGATGCTTTCCATGGATTTGAAAGGGATTGCGGCTTCTACTGGATCTGCCTGTAGTTCGGGACAGACCAGCGCTTCACACGTGCTTCTTTCGATGGGTGTGCCGCCTGAAATTGCGCAGAGTTCCATTCGTTTTTCCATGGGACGTGAGAACGACGATGAATCGGTGGATTACGTCCTCGAAGTTGTCCCTAAGATAGTTCAGAATCTGCGCCAGATGTCCTTTCAAAGCTGATAATATGGCAGTGCTAAAGAAGCATGTCGCCGTTGCCATGAGTGGCGGAGTGGATAGTTCAGTTGCTGCAGCTTTGCTGGTTAAAGATGGCTATGACGTTATCGGTTTGACGATGAAGCTGTTCACGAAGGAAACTGCTGGTGTTGATCCGCACTATGAAAGGGGATGCTGTAATTTTGATGCTATAAGTAGAGCTGAATCGGTCTGCCAGACACTAAATATCTCCCATTATTCCATTGATTTGATAGATAAATTCAAGGAATACGTTATAGAAAACTTTGTAGACGAGTATATTGCGGGTAGAACACCTAATCCCTGCGTATGCTGCAATACCTTTCTCAAATGGGGGAGTTTACTGAAAAAAGCGGAAGTGTTGGGCTGCGATTACCTCGCTACCGGACATTACGCCCGGATCGAACAGATCGACGGCAAATATTGTCTCCTGCGGGCTGCAAATCCTGAAAAAGACCAGGCTTATGCGCTCTGGGGTATACCGGTTGAGACTCTATCACGGACGTTACTTCCTCTGGGCTCATTGAAAAAAGAGGTCGTGCGCGAAATTGCTGCTGATCTGGGCTTTAAATCTGCACAGACACCTGACAGCCAGGAAGTATGCTTTATTCCGAATGGTGACTATGCCGATTTTCTGAAAGCGTATCGACCGGACTTTTTCAGTAATCTGTCGCCTGGTGAAATCCTTGAGGATGATGAAAACTGCCTGCAGAAAGTTGGCGAGCATCCGGGTTATCCATTTTATACAGTAGGTCAGAGAAAAGGATTAGGTGGCGGATATCCGGAACCGCAGTATGTGCTGCGCCTCGTACCTGATGAAAATCGCGTTATTATTGGATCAAAGGAGAAACTTCTTAAAAAACGATTTTGGGTTGATGAGGTAAATTGGTTGATAAAGAAACCGGACGAACCCGTTAAAACTGACGTACAAATTCGTTACAATTCACCTGCATTTCCAGCAACCCTTTCAATATCTGAGGATGGGGAAGATCGCCTGCAAATCGAGTTCGAAGAACCTGTAGAGGCGATAACGCCTGGACAGTCTGCAGTGTTTTTCCAGGAGGAACGTCTGATAGGGGGGGGGAGAATAATTGAGGTGTTGGAGTAGTTGCTAACTTATTTAATGATTACACCGGGGCTAATAAAATGAAAAAGGTTACCACTGTCTCGCTTCAGGAGATGAAGCACAACGGCGAAAAAATTGCCGTTCTCACCGCATATGACGCCACCTTTGCCTATCTGCAGGATCAAGCCGAAATTGAAGTAATATTAGTGGGGGATTCTGCTGCCATGGTTATCGGAGGTGATTCTTCTACCTTGACTGCCACCATGGATCAGATGATCTATCACGTCCGCTGTGTATCGCGCGGCGTCAAACGGGCGTTGTTAGTGGCAGACATGCCTTTTATGTCCTTTCAGATTTCGCCGGAGGATACGCTCCGCAATGCTGGCAGGTTTTTAGCTGAAGCTGGCGCTGAGGCGGTCAAACTGGAAGGTGGCAAACCGGTTGTAGAATCAGTAAGGCGGCTTGTCGAAGCCGGCATACCGGTTATGGGGCATTTAGGATTAACACCCCAATCCATTCATCAGTTTGGTGGTTGGGGAGTACGAGCAAAAGAAAAAAAGGAAGCTGAAGACCTGCTTGAAGATGCTTTAGCTCTGGAAAAAGCAGGTATTTTTTCGCTGGTGCTGGAAAAAATACCCTCTTCCCTGGCAAGCAAGGTATCGAAAACGCTTAAAATTCCTACTATCGGTATTGGGTCCGGCCCTGATTGTGACGGTCAGGTATTGGTCAACTACGATATGTTGGGTCTTTACGATAGGATGTACCTGAAGTTCGTGCGTAAATACCGCGAACTGGGCGATGAAGTTCGAAACGCTGTAAAGGAATACATACGGGACGTTAAGAACGGAGATTTTCCTTCCAAAGACGAGAGTTACGAAATAAACTGATAT
>CBDUWK010000355.1:0-3356 GCA_965370905.1 uncultured bacterium
CGTACCCACAATAACTTTGGGTGCGAACAGTCTGACCAGACCGATCTACCCGCTCCCCCCTTTACTTACCGGCCTGGAGGACCTCCCCCCCGAAGTCCAGGTGGCGCCACCGCCATATCATTTCGACGATGTAGATGGTGTGGATCTCATAGGCGATACAATGTGGGTGGGATCTACCTGGTACGAATACCAGCACAACTCCCAGAGTGGCCGGCAAATCGTGCTCGATGAAGATGGCTATATTCACATTGTCTGGACCAATGGTCTCGATCAACTGTCTACCAGCCGGCACGTGTATTACAACTACATCGATCCTGAAGGCAATCAGGGGTGGCCCGGTACGGGATACCCCGTGGAATCCTCAACACGAGCCGGATTTACCTGCCTAACTGTCGGCTGGAATGGTACTGCTTTTCCTGCTTTTCATCAGGTCCTCGGCAGTTCTCCCAATCCTCACTCGGCAGTCGCCGTGGACTTCCTCCCTCACACCGGGATTTTCATGGTTCATGAGCTCCCCTGGTATAACAACGAAGACCTTCCGTACATCTGGCCTCGCATTACTATGAAAACTGTTGGAGAAATGCTCGTGACAAGTGTTGGCAATGATCCCGCCAGCGGTCAGACCTGGTCGCTGGGAACTTACGATCAACCCAATTTCACTATAAACTATACCCCGCAAATACTGACACCAGATATTCAATGGATTTCCAATGAAGTTGCAGCGGCAAGAGTTTCGAACCGTGTGGGTGGTGCCTGGGTTGCACCCGCAGTCGAAGCGGGAGGTTACGATATACATGCTATGGTCGATGATGATGGCTTAAATCTAAACTTTGACAACGACTGGAATGTAACCAAATTCATACCACCCGATCTTAGTTTTCTTCCCGACACGTTGATGGCTGACGCAGACACTTTGCGCGCCTGGGCGGACGTCTCACTGTTCTTCGACATGGACAACTACATACACCTGGCGTTCACCACCATCTCCTGGTTCGAACTTGAAGGCGGGCTATCATACTATAATGCCTCCCTGATCTGGCACTGGTCGGAACGTATGCCCGATGAATATCATTTGATCGCTAACGCCTTCAATCCGGAAAACACTGTTTCATGCGGCAATTGGGCATTCAGGGCTCAGAGGCCCAGTTTAGGGCAGGATCCTAGTACCGGGTATCTCTACTGTATGTACCAGGAATTCGACGTGGATACATCAGCCATTTCTGCTGCTGGCTATCCCAGCGGTGAAGTTAAAATTTCGGTTTCCACCGATAATGGCGAAGCCTGGTCTGTAGGAACGAACATCACCAATTCAGTAACTCCCTCAAACGCAGGACCGGGAGAATGTACTTCCGAAGGCTGGCCTTCCATGGCTGAAATCGTAGATGACTATTGCCATGTGTTCTATATCTTTGACCTGGACGCTGGCGCTGGGTGTATCACTAATCCAGAGGGATCGGTAACTCTCAATCCGGTGGTATACCACAAGGTTCCGGTGGATCTCATTCCTACTAGTCCAACAGTCGAAAACATACCTTTCCACGTTGAACACGCCCAACAGCCACTCGGACTGGAACAAACACAATCTGTAAGTCCAAACACGTTCGATTTACACCAAAATTCACCCAATCCCTTTAATCCGGAAACGCGGATACAATTCACTTTAGGTTCGGTGAGTTATGTTAGGCTGTCGGTGTACAATCTTAAGGGTGAAGTAATAAGAACGCTGGCAGAAGGCACTTATTCTACAGGAACTCACTCACTGTTGTTTGACGGAAGCGCTCTCGCCTCTGGTATGTACATTTACAGACTTGAAGCAGATGGTAAATGCCTGCAGAAGAAAATGCTGTTAATTAAATAGTTATAGAGTCGAGTATAGGTAGAAGCCGATTTGCAATTGCAGATCGGCTTTTATCATTCCATATAGCAATTTATACTGGTTTGCAAAAGTAATTTCCTATGGTTTGGCCTGTCACTCCGGCTTGTCCGGAGTCTGACAAGCCGTCAGATTCCCGACGCATCCCGATGAATCGGAATTTGCGGGAATGACGGCTAACCTGCCTTAAGGTACCAAATATCGGAAATTACTTTCAAGCATCGCTTTAGATGAAAATTAGAAAACAGATGTCGATTATTCGTCAAGTGTATTATATTTTACAAGGTTGAGAAATATCTTGCTTTTAACCTGATTTTATCGTATTATATAGCAGAGGAAACCTATCCTCCCAAGAGGTGCAAAAAATTGCACTTGACTTTTTCCTCATAATTTCGTATAATGAACTGCAGATGAAGAATCTTTACCTGGGCCAAGAGGAGGCAGCCATGCAGGTGCGAGATAGTGATACCCGCTTACTTTACGGACTTTTCCAGGGCATTTCTACCTGGGCCATGGAAAAAGGGTACAAAGACATCTCCGGCATGAAGAACCTTTTGAAGCTGGCGATGGTGGATACGTGTCGCCAGAGACATGAGGACAAATCGTCTTTCGCGGCACAGATGGCGATCGTTACCGATCTGGGCATATCGCTGCGAAACGTACAGTATACCCTGAAGATGTTGGAAGAATTAAGAGATCGTTCCAGCGATTATGTACAGATCCGTGAGCTTCAAAAGGAAATTACAATTGTACTCGGCCGTGAACCTCAGACTTTGGATGAGCTTTTAGCCGAGATTTCTTATCTGATCCACGCTCCCCATGACCTGCAGAAACGAACCCTTCGCACGATCATGAAGGACATGGAACAGAAGGGCATCGTGACTACTGTAAGAGAAGATGGTATTGATTATTACCGCACGGAGAAAGCACACGTCAATCTGCTCGATACTGCTGATCTGGCGACGCGAATTTCCGGTATGCTCACGCATATCAACGACGTCAATCACACGGTAGGTCAACCTCTCTTTAAAACCTATCAGTTAAACGAAGAGAAAGCCAGAGAACTGCAGATTGCCATCAATGAATTCCTAAGGGGCACCGGAAACGCCTACGAGGCTGACTGCAGGGAGAACGAAGCGGTAACGAAACCACATTATTTCTACTACGGCAGCACTAAAATTCTACCCTCATCAGCACCCACGGCGTTGCACGAAGTTCTGCTGAAATGCATCTTTGAACGATTCAATGACCCGGATTCAGCATCGATTTTGCGGAGTCACTGGTATCATCTAACACCTACTACCGCCAAAATCGTATTTAACGAAGTGTCAGAGTTCGTCGAGCGCGAGGGAGTTCAAGCAGGAGCAGAGATCCAACCATCCGAAAGCGAACCGTTCGCTTTCTATTTCGGCCTTGCAGACCGAAACCCAGCTAATATCGAAGAGGAGATATAATCATGATGAGAAAAAGAAAATTGAGTGAA
>CBDUWK010000356.1:0-3355 GCA_965370905.1 uncultured bacterium
AGACGACCATGCCGCTGTCCGCCCAGGCGGGACGGGGCGCGGCGGCTGAGGCATTCTGGACATGAAGTAATGGCAGGCTTAAAAGAAGAAGGATGGATAAGGATCTGATAGTTTTCTGCATGGTTCTCTCGGGGATTATGTATAAACTTCCCGTCACGGAATGGTCCGTGACGGCCGGACTGATCAGCTTAAAATATAGGGATAATAGAGGCAACCGCCAAGAGAAAAGGGCGTCCCGTTCGAACGGGATCGCCCTTAGCATTCAGCAGTAAGCAATTAGCAGTTATTTTAAGAGCGCCATCTTTGTGGATGCGGTGAAATTGCCGGCAGTTAAGCGGTAGATGTATATACCGGAAGGCAGGTTTGAGCCGTCGAAGGTGAATTGGTGGTGGCCGGGTGGATATTGGCGGGTCGGTGCAAGACCCCCAAAGGGGCAGGCGACCCCTACGCGGCGACCGTGGATATCAAAGATTTCAAGATCGACCAAGCTGGCGACGGGCAGACCGAAGCGGATGGTAGTGGTGTGGTTGAAGGGGTTGGGGTAGTTTTGGTAGAGGGTATACTGCTCGGGGATTAGACTTAATGATGCTTCCAGTGCTGAGCCAGAAATTTCCGCAGGGATGGATCTGAAATAACGTAGAATCTGACCCAGTAGGATCTGTTGTGAGCTCGAAGGATTATTACCGCTCAGACTTCCGAATTCCACACTTATGCCAACTGTTTTGTATTCCGGAGTTTCCTGGGTTACTCCATACGCTGTATCTGCATGAACGAAAATTACCTCCGATCCCGCTGCCGGAGCAATGCGATCGACATAGTTGTCGTTGTATGAGTTGAAGGACATACTCTCAGTGAAAGTCCCGGGGACACCTGATATGGGAGTGACACTCTGGGTATAGGGTCCATCCCACAAACCAACGATTCCAAAAGCCTGTGAGAGCTGCACATGGTAGGGGCCATATGCCCAGGCATCTGTACCTTCAAGATAAACACAATGTCCACTCTCAATATAATCCGTTATCGTATTGACTTGGTCTAAATTCAGCATGTAAACGCCCGGCCAGCTCCCCAGACATATAAACATGCTGGAAAAACGATTGAAGGATACAGGCTCTTCTTCTGTGTAATAACTTTGAATCCCTCCTTGTTGAAGAAAATTAAAAATGGTTGAACCAGACGAAAGCCCACAGGGATTCCAGACGCAGACACGGGAATCTCCTATAATATCTATATTGTAGTAGCCGATTTCGGGACTGTAAGAGATATTTTGATTGATGGAATTATCCACAGCTCTGATGCGCAGCTGGATTTGATCGCCGGGACTTACGGGGGGATCTATTTCAGTTTCATACAATGCCGCGCTCAGGGGCTGCAACTCCATTTCGATAGTATCGACGGGAGTGTTATTGATCATATATTCAAGACTGACTGATGAAATCCAAAGGTTGTCACGCACTACAGCAGTGATTGATAACGGCAAACTAAATGGAAGTAATGTTTCCGGGATTTCAGTCTCGATTGTTGGAGGCTCGTTATCAGCGCCGACATAGAAATGATGCGGATTGCCGGACCCAATGTAGGGAAGGTTTTCAACGCGGCCGGAATCATCCTCTGCATGTATATAATAGAATATATCTGTTCCGTCAGGTTGCTCAGGGATGCGAGCGGTATATGTATCACCGACTGCGTGAGTCATGGTGACCGAGGTGTAATGCCCAGCCTCAGTTTTCCACCGTAGCTCAGGTGAAGCGGGCAAAAGCGGCATATTGCTGTAAGGGTGAACCAATGCTTCCACAAGGTAATCTCCCCCGGTATTTTCACGATCATGCAGAGGGATATGGATGATACGCAGCATGTAGCGGTCGGTTATGCCCATTGTACGGCAGTGCAGAGCATTGTATCCTGACCCACAGCCGGTGAATCCGATCACCTCGTATCCCGGCATGGCTTCCTGGTAAGTCTGCAGAGCCTGCCGATCAAGCGGGTGGTTTAAGATCGGCACTAACACTTTATTGTTCAGAATGAGTGAATTGGTATAAGCGGTGCTGGCATCGCAATCTATGCGGATGACTTCATAGGGACGCCCGTAGGAGCTCATCAGACTTGCGATATATTCTGCGTTGGCTTCCAGAAGTTGATCGAGTGGGTGCAGCCTTTTAATCAAGATTTTGCCCGGATCCAGCAACTTCGCCCAGCAATCAATGTGTTGAATATTCATAGGATCGGGATCTTCGAATTTGTGGTGAACATCCAGTCCCAGGTAGCCGTGCATGATGGTATCCACTCGTTCCGGCGTCAGGCCACCATTTTCACTCAGAACTAATGTGGTAGACATTCCCACGCCCATACCATCACTCATATAATTCCCCCCGGTATGAATCAGTGGCAGCGCGTAAACCGGGATACCCAGTGAATCCCCCAGCACCATAGGGATGCGATTGTCATCAGGGCGCGTGGGGCGGTTGTAGATGTGGTCAACGATCCCCTGCACATCATCGCCCGTAAAAATGAACCAGGGGCCGTAATCTCGGACGACGTAGCTATTTGTGGGCGCAATCAGCCAGGTGCAGTTATTCATGTTGACGCCGTAGTTGTTATACTGGTTATAGGCGGTCTGCAACTGCGATTCGGAAGCGACAATGGATTTCACCTCGACATCTTCTGCCATTTCCGCTATCAGAATCAAAGGAAGTGTGGGGTATCTGATGAGCACGCCAGTCATCGGCTCGAATTCAGCAGGACTGATAGCAGGCTGGGGAGGCGGATCGGCGAATGCTATGGTGTAGACTAGGACATTTAGTAGACAAAAAAACATGAACCGGCGGGATGTTATGGCGGCAAGCAACATGGCATATTCTCCCGATCGAGATTCGAATATATTGGTGGGTACAGGTGTATTATATTTATAATATAAGCAATTTTTTTGTTGAAGTCAATATTATTAAAAAGATTTGGAAAAATTTTGTCAGAATCGTGGATTTTCGCGAGCTATGTGGATCCGCCAGTCCGCCAAAGGCGGATAAAAGGCGGACAAGTTTCACGGATAAAAGTCGGCGTCAGGTCATCACTGCGTTAAGGACCTGACGCAACGGATAATTTCAAGCATTTCTTAGAGAATCAGATATCAGGCATAGTGGAAGTTCCAGAAAAACCGAAGAAACGATTTGGAATTGCAGGTACTTGTGATTATATTATTATACTACATGAGATATTGTATTATTCCTATTTCAGCGAATATATAACATTTTTATAAAATTATCCATAATCAGATTAAACGTATGCGGATTTCTGCTGTCTAACCAGTAGCGCGCCATACATAAAATATCGTGGCGCATACATATATAATAACAAGAGG
>CBDUWK010000357.1:0-3346 GCA_965370905.1 uncultured bacterium
CTGAAGGCATAAAGCGCGGCAATATGCGGCACGTAACGCAGTGGCGTCAGAGGACCGATGACAAAAAAGTTCTCATAGTGGCTCAGTGCAGTCCTGATGCAGTGTAACTGCGCTTTCCTGAGCTTCAGGCTTAGAAAGCCCATTTTGGGGTCACTTTTCCTCCATGCTGGCGGCTACAGGGCGCATACTCGGATCATCATCTTCCCCCCCCAATCCGGGAATATTGATAACTCCTAAGCCGACCGGCATCCTATTTTTACTGGCTGCCACAAAACATCTCCAGTGGTATGTCCCTTCCATAGCAGCCTGTTTGCTAACGTAGGGCTTATCAGGGACTGTAATATCCCCCTCGCAATAATGGCACTTTATCATTTTCCCCCCTCGTAGTGCTTAGTTACTCCTTAGTTGTTCTAACTTGTTCTCCATTAAAGATTTAATTTCCTGCAGTCGATTCTCGCTATTTGCCTCAAAACGCATAACTATCACAGGCTGTGTATTAGATGCTCTGATCAAACCCCAGCCATCATCGAAGATAACCCTCACACCATCTACATCGACAACTTTATATTCAGACTTGAAGTATTGGACCGCCCGTGCAACCAGATCGAATTTAATTTCATCGGGGCAGTCTATTCGGATCTCAGGTGTCGAGTAAACAGGTGGAAGTCCCCATAGCAAATGTGATAGAGGGCGTGCTTCGGCACATAATATTTCCAGTAACCGCCCCGTGGCATATATAGCATCATCAAAACCGAAATACCGGTCATTAAAGAAGATATGTCCACTCATCTCGCCGGCTAAAAGCGCATTTTCATCGCGCATTTTCTTTTTAATTAGAGAATGGCCGGTCTTCCACATAATCGGGTTTCCACCCTTATCTTTAATGTCGTTGTACAGATTTTGCGAACATTTAACTTCACCAATGATGCTGGCTCCAGGATTTTTCTTTAGAATCGCGCGGCTGAATATTATCAACAGTTGATCGCCCCAGAGGATTTTACCCATATCATCCACTACGCCGATGCGATCAGCATCACCGTCATAGGCAATACCCAAATCATATCCGATAGACTTGGTGCGATGGATGAGATCATCGAGGTTTGCAGCAACTGTTGGATCGGGATGATGGTTGGGGAAATTGCCATCGGGTTCTCCGTATAGCACGTCAACCAGGCATCCCATATCCTGGAACAGTTCCGGAGCCACCAGACCACCACAACCGTTTCCACAATCCATTACCAACCGTATGGGTTCATCGATGACGATGTTTGCCTTTAAGTAAGAGCGATACTCAGGGAAAATGTCGTAGGTTCGAATCGAACCCTGGCCGGATTCAAAACTCCCCGTTTCAATCTGACGATAGAGCTCCTGGATTTCCTCTCCAAAGATCGAATCTCTACCAACGCACAATTTAAATCCGTTGAATTCCGGAGGATTGTGGCTCCCGGTTATCATGACACCGCCATCAATCTGCAGATGCGCAATGGCAAAGTAGAGCAACGGTGTAGGTACTACTCCCAGATCGATTATTTCAAGTCCAGTGGAAGCTAAGCCTGCTATGAATGTTTCGCTTATGCGAGGCGAAGAAAGGCGCACATCACGGCCGACGGTTACAGTTTTTCCACCTGAGCGGATCAACTTGCTGCCGAAACCCACGGCGAGGGCTTTTACGGTTTGATCATCCAGATCGTTCTGGGCATCACCGCGAATATCGTACTCTCTAAAAATCAGTGGATTCATGGTCTTATTAGCAATGTTTTCTACGAGAATACTCAAGTAGATTTAAACTGGTTCCTCATGTTTCTTACAAATATCGTTGAAAGATTCTTAAAAATGGCGTAATAAATTAAGTAAGTGAACTAATTAATTCAATATAAAAATAAGAAAATTTAAGGCCTAAAGCAGTTGCCGGTAGATCTGCATATACATATCCACAATTCGCGATGCATTGAATTGTGAGAGCGCTCGTTCACGGCCATCACGTACCATCCTCTTATATAAGTCATGATCATTCAGAAGTTCCAATGCTTTGTGAGCCATTCCTTTAACGTCACCTACAGGCAGAAGGAAACCGGTTTTGCCATCGATGACTACTTCCGGCAACCCACCAACATCCGAGGCGATAACCGGTGTGCCCGCAGCGCATGCTTCAAGAGGCGTCAAGCCAAAACTTTCAGTCTCGCTGGGTTGAAGTAGAATATCCGCATCACACAGGATTTCTATGATGTTCAATTGTTTTCCAAGGAAGTATACATCGTCATGAACTCCGAGTTCACGAACTTGTCTCTCGGCAGCTAGGCGCTCGGGACCGTCGCCAACCATCAACAGCTTAGCGGTACGCATTTTTCGAACTTCAGCGAAGATTTTGACGACATCTGCTATGCGCTTGACCGGGCGAAAATTTGAAATATGAACTAATGTAGCGACGTCATCCGGTTTGATAGTTTTTTCTGCTTTATCCCTATCCCGGCAAACGAAGTGATCTCCGCAGACAAAATTGGGAATGACTTCGATCTCCCGATCCACCTCGAAGACTCTGAGTGTTTCATCCTTTAGGTACTGGCTAACGGCTGTTACAGCATCAGATTTTTTCAGGATAAACCGGGTGATAGGCATAAAGGAAGGGTCATTACCAACCAGGGTTATATCCGTTCCATGGAGGGTAGTTACGACGGGAATACGATTTTCTTCCTGCATTTCCTGAGCCAGATAGGCGGAGACTGCATGAGGGATAGCGTAGTGAACGTGAAAAAGGTCAAGGTGTTCTTCACAGGCGACTTCCATCATACGGGTGGCGAGGGCGAGGCTGTAGGGAGGATATTCGAACAACGGGTAGTCGGTAACTTCAACTTTGTGGAAATGCAGATTGGGGTGATGAGTTGCCAGGCGTACCGGTTGGGCGTAAGAGATAAAATGCACCTGGTGCCCGCGCTGTGCCAATTCGTAACCCAGCATGGAGGCAACGACTCCGGAACCACCAAAGGTGGGGTAACAGGAAATGCCGATGCGAAGAAGTTTCATGTTGGATTATCTATTCTGTTCATAAATTTTCTTTTCAGGTCCAAATCTTACCAGCCAGATATCGGAATTTCTGGATTCAGGTTCATAAGATCTAACACTACCTACGACAACGAATCCGCCATCCGTTGTCTGCTGTATATCAAAACCGGTTTCATTACCCCCACCATTGTAGTAATGGAACCATAATTCGTCTCCATTATTATCGACTTTTATTAAAAGTAGATCATTATCTTGGTAATCTTGTCTGTTGGAGTTAGATCCGCCGGCAATGATATAACCTCCGTCATTTGTTTCTCGAATTGATTCACCCACAGTTCCCTCAAAT
>CBDUWK010000358.1:0-3343 GCA_965370905.1 uncultured bacterium
GAACCTTCGACCTTTGGGTTATGAGCCCAACGAGCTACCGGACTGCTCCACCCCGCGGTATGATAATAATCTAAAACAATAACTAAAGTAATTCAAGTGGTTTTCGCAATATTTGTTTTGTACACTGAAACTTGATAGTATAATAGGTGTAGAAAGCCCCCGCCATTTCGGTGGGGGCTTTATCATCCTTGATCTTCTCTATCGCATTTGTGCTGGGACAGTAGCTCATCACATCTTAATCAATTCAACTTCCAGCACTATCTTTACTTCGTTGTCAACTACCAATCCTCCGGTCTCAATGGTCTTGCTCCAGGTGAGACCGAAATCCCTGCGGTCTATTGTGGTGGTGGCAGTGGCGCCAATGCGGGTATTACCCATGGGACCTTTCACCGGGCCAACCAGCTCCTCAACATCCAGGACCACTGCTTTGGTAACACCGTGAATAGTGAGATCGCCTGTGATCTTAAGACCATCGCCAGTTTTCTCGACTTTACTTGATTTGAAAGTTAACTTAGGATAGTTCTCCACATCGAAGAAATCGGCGGATTTGAGGTGACCGTCGCGTTTCTCGTTGCCGGTATTAACTGAAGCTGCTTCTATTTCAAAAGCGATGATAGCTTTAGCGGCTTCGTTCTCGTCGTACTCCACTTTGCCTGAAAAGGTATCGAATGAGCCCCGGACGTTAGTGATCATCAAATGTTTAATTTTAAAACCAATGTTACTATGGGCTGGGTCGAAACTCCACTCTGCGGCCTGAGCCGAAAAGGTCAGAACAAAGATCAACGCGAGAACTGCAAATGTTGATCTTTTTAACATGTTAAGTCTCCTTTGATTTATTCTATTTTGTTCTTGAATGAACTTGGGAAGTATTACGGAGGAGATCGGAAAGTGTTGGAAAGGAGAAAAAGAAGGCCGGATTTCAATTCCGACCTGAAATAAGGACTAAACTCTGATGAGCATGCTGCGCTATTTCATCAGCACCATCTTCCCACATGCGGTATACTTCTCTATTGCGAGACGATAGATATAAATGCCAGATGGCAGATCCGACCCATCAAACATAATCTGGTGAAAACCAGCAGGGAAATACTCCGTAGTCGGGGTCGTCCCTGACCCCGACATCTGCAAGTTTCGCCCGAAAATATCGAATATCCCCAATTCCACCTCACCCGCTGCTGGTAACTGGAAACTGATTATGGTGGATTCGTTGAAAGGATTAGGATTAACGCTTAACGATATTTCTTCAGGAGGTGCAAGAGGAGTGGTGGGCATAAATCCCGGTATCAAATCCACAAAACCCCTCTTGTAATATATCTGAAACCTGATTCCATCACGCTTATCATTCCAAACTATATGCAGCGTATCAGCCTTTTGAACCAGATCAGGGGAGAACGATTGATGTGCTGCATTCGTTAACCGCATTGTGTCTGACCAAGTCCATCCGTAATCATTGCTGCTACTGAAATACAACTCCGACTCACTGCTGCCCAGTCGGTAATCTGCCCAGACCACGTGAACCTGTGAATCGATAGAAGAGATAGAATTAGTCACCGCATAATGATCTGCAGTAACTTGAACCTCCTCTTCCCAGTGCTCGCCAAAATCAGGGCTATGTCGCACAAAGACGTCACCGGTCAGGGCATATGGTGAATATTTGTAATCCATCCAACTGACGTAAACCTCACCGTTTTGTGTAAAATTAAGCGAAGGCATTTGCGAATGGTTCATCCCTTCAGTGGAGAGCATGACATAAGATTCGAAGGTCTGACCGTAGTCTGTACTGCGCTGAAAGAACACCTCTGCTGTGATGCTGGGATACCAGGTGGAACGATAGGCCAAAAAGACGTAATTCTCAAAGGCAAAACCTCTGCCTGATTGGTTGGAATCTCCTATATCTGCGATAGTGTCCGGGGGGGCGAAAGTCTGTCCGCCGTCTGAACTAATACTGTGAACAGTGTAACCCGCATGAAATGAAACTACGTTGACCCAATCTTCCCAGACGGTTATCAGGGGATGCAGGCCGCCATCGGACAATTGGAGAGGAGGATCGTACCAGATATAGCCAGAATCGGTAGAAGCGCTGTAGGCAATGCCATAAAAAGAAGGTGGCACAGTGTCATGCTCACGGAAAACTACATGAAGATCTTCTTCCCAAACCGCGATGTACGGAGTTTCATCAAATATTGGAATAGCGCTCAACCAGGGACTGATCCGGTTCTGGTTGTTCCAGGTTTCACCCCGGTCGTAACTGGAACGGATCAGAACTCTATCAAACCAATCTTCACTTTCACTCATCCACACAACATGAACTGCATCATCCCACAGCGCCGCTTTAGGAACCCAACAATGACGGTCCAAATCAGTCAGTTGCACTTCATCTTCCCAGGTTACGGTCAGCTCCTGGCTAACAGCAAGAAATGAAAATAGAAAAATCAGTAAGGCAGAGAGGATTGTTCTTTTCATGGTTGGTTCAGGATTTGTTATGTATCAAGCAGAATCAGGAGATCTCAAATAAAAAAGCCCCACCGTTATGCTGCGATATTCGGTAGGGCTTGCAGGTTCGGACAATCGCAAACATAGGTCTGCTCTTGGATATCCTAGTATCTAGAATATAACGATTATTTATTAAGAGTCAAGTGCAATCTTTTGCATTTTGAAAAAATGTTTTAACTTCCCTTTACCATTAATGCTATTTGATTGGCTTCGATTGCGTTATATTCAAAAGCCAAGCGCTGATAATTGACCATATCCACTATGGTGCCAATAAAGCAGAGACCTGCCGTGAAGAAATACAACAATCCCATTCCTATCTGGTTTATAATGAACCTTTGGATACCCGCAAATCCGACCAGGCCCAAGCACGCCGTAAGGAGAATTAGCAGCGGGTCTCTTCTACGCGTGCGATAGGCATTGACGAATAACCGGGCTTGATCATCGTCCATATCCCCAATCAATTTTTGAACGTAGAGCGCTTCTTCGCCCTGAATGTCGGGCATAAGTTGGATTACCTTGGCCATATTGATCTCCTGGTGTTTTATGTCGTTTTATTTAAAATCAGATATGAGTTTGACGATAGATTTCCTGGTTAGTGATATAATCCGTGTCGTGAGCACTAAAACCGTTGCTATTCCGAGAGGATGAGTATAAAATGAAGTGATAATGTCTCCATGAAATAGATATGAGATGGAATGTCCCAGGCCGCATCCGGGGCAGTTTTCAAATCCAAAAATACTGAAAATGCAAAAAGTGAAATGACCTCCTGCATCTGGTTCAACTGAGGCAAGGTAAAGGAGCGCGGCTGTCCAGATGAGTGCTTCGGGTTCCAGGCTGCGGATGACCCGTG
>CBDUWK010000359.1:0-3332 GCA_965370905.1 uncultured bacterium
AAATTGGATTACGTTGGCGTCGTACTGACCTGGATCCTCTATTTCAACTAATATCTTTCCCTTGATTGTCCCTGGTTGATGCATAACCATATATTGATTCACCACCGTATATCCCTTGCGTTCGATTTCGGCCAGCATCGCCTGTTGTTTCTTCTCCAATCCCAATGGCATACCTGCTAAATGCACCACGTCTTCGAAATAAAATATCTTTCCACTCCAGTCGAATTCCTGCAGATGCCACTCTTCATCGCTTATCTCCGGACAGTTGCATTCACCTTTTTCCATTTCAGTTCTCCCTGATGTTTCTATATTTCATTTCTCTACTTCTTACGAAACGTTAGTTTAATAGGTACACCTGTAAAGCCGAATTTTTCGCGCAAAATGCGCTCGAGATACCTTCTATAAGAGTCTAAAATATCTTGAGGTCGATTGCAGAATATCCCGAACAGGGGTGGCTCAGTTTTAATTTGAGTGATGTACTTAATGCTAATATGCTTCCCTCTTATGGCAGGTGGGGGTGTTCGCTCAATTACCGGTAGCATGGTGTTATTTAATTTTGAGGTAGATATCCGTTTGCGGCGTTCTTCATCGATCTCCTGCGAAACTTCTATGCTCTTCAAAAGTCTCTGTCTGTTATGCGCCGAGACGAATATAAGTGGCAGGTGTGAATACTTCCCCAGCAGCTGTTGCATTCGTTTTGCCCAATCCAAAGCCGTGCGATGATCCTTCTCGACCGTATCCCACTTATTCATTAATATCAATACTCCCTTACCGGCGTCGTAAGCCTCCTCTACGATGCGCTGGTCTGCGCTGACCAGTCCTTCAGTGGCATCCAGCACTACCCACACTACATTTGCCCGTTCGATAGCGCTTGTGGTTCGTATCCGGCTGTAAAATTCTATCGCCTCCTTGGTTTTGCCCCTCCTCCGCAGACCGGCTGTATCTATGAGCTTTATGGCGTTCCCCCTGAATCTAATAGTCGTATCCACCGCATCCCGCGTTGTTCCCGGAATTTCTGAAACAACCACCGTCTTCTTTCCGGTAACTGCGTTGACTATAGATGATTTCCCCACGTTGGGCCGACCTACGATTGCTATTCCTAAACCTTCATCCTCCTTCGGTTCTTCGAATTCAGGAAAATCTACCGCCAGATCTAACAATTCACCGATACCTCGTCCCCGCATCGCCGAAATAAATAGCGGCTCACCGAAACCCAACCGCACAAAATCCTTGACCTCGAGCTCCCTCTTCTCGTCGTCCACCTTGTTTACCACCGCAAGAACCGGCTTTTCAAGCCTCTGCAGGTACTTCGCGATAGTCAGATCGAGGTCCGTTACACCCGTTTCCCAATCAAGCAAAAATAGAATGCGGTCCGCTTCATCGGCCGCAAATTCCGCCTGTTCCTTGACTGCCTCTATCAAAGGATCGTCGCTCCGGGGCAGCATACCGCCGGTGTCAATGAGAATAAAATGTTTCCCCGCCCAATCGCACCGATTGTATATGCGATCCCTGGTGATCCCCGGTCTTTCGTGTACGATAGCCTTCCTGTAGCCCACAATCCGGTTGAATAGAGACGATTTGCCCACGTTAGGTCTGCCTATAATGACCACTCTCGGTAACTTCATCTTTCCATCTCGCCTGATAACATGGCATTCCAATCATTACTAAAACAATACACCGGAATCCCGATTTTCCCCGCGATCTTTTCGGTATCCCAACCGTCGAGAAATATCCCCTCACTGTTCAAACAATCTGGTGGTAAATAAATAGCTCTGTATTGCTTCTTGGGGATTTTCTCCAGATGATCTACAATCGCATCGTAGATTTCCCTGCCACCTAAAAGACCCGCCACTGTCACCATCTCGCCTAATAGACTATTCTCGACTGAAACGACGTCAATCTCCAGGCCTTCCAACTTATTGCTAAATTCTGTCGCAATCGTTTCCAGCACAGGACTCGCCGATCTACCCGTCACCCAGATCAAATTCCGGCTCTTTACTTCGCCCTTCGGCAGCTTTAACACAGCCTCTCTGGCGCCCTCCCAAGTCCAGCGCACCATTCCTACCCCATTTTCAATCTGAGGATAATCCTCGTATGCCTCTTCTTCGGGAATTGGTCTTCTGCTTTTAAGCACTAGTTCATCCGCAGCATAAACCCAGCGCCTTCCTGATTTGTCCATCATCCTTTGCTGGAACGAATCCACCATATGCAGAATTTCCTCTACCTCTTGCGAGGTTAACAATCTGACCCGAGGTAGCTTTTGCCGGTGCCGCGTCAATCCCGCCGGCACCACAGAAAGTGATGCTAAACCCGGATATAGAGCCATTAGCTCTTCTAGAGTCCCCTTTAAAACCTGACCATCATTCACCCCCGGTACTATAACGATCTGCCCGTGTACTTCGATCCCCCCTTCGATCAACCTCTTGAGGTGCGGTATTATCGGCGCTTTCCCGATCCCTAATAATCCCCCTCGGATTTCCGGATCAGTGGCGTGAATCGAGACGTATAACGGCGACAACCGCAGTTTGAAGATTCTTCCGTAATCGTGCGAATTCAAACCGACCAGAGTCAGATAATTGCCGAACAGGAACGAAAAGCGGTAATCCTCATCCTTCAGGTACAGCGGTGATCGCAACCCCTCCGGCAATTGATCTATAAAGCAGAAGGTGCAGTTGCAATGGCAGGTGCACGCCTCCAGAGGTTCCAGTTTCCACCCCGAACCCTCGCCGGGAGAAGTAACCAGGCCGATGTCGAATTGTTCCCCATCTCGCAACACCTCCATTTCCGCGCCTTCGGGTTGCAGGTGAAACAGCACGTCTAGCAGATCCTCAACCTCATGACCATCGATCTTAACTAAAAGGTCACCAGATTTAAAACCCGCCTCCTCTGCCGGGGATCCGGGTAGAATTGCTTCTATTTTAACGCCTCGGTTTTGCATTTAATACCACAATAATAAACCCCCGATCTCGTCGGGGGAGCGAGCGGCTGACGGGACTCGAACCCGCAACACCCAGCTTGGGAAGCTGGTACGCTACCAGTTGCGTCACAGCCGCTTTTCCATATTATAAAAATTATTTAAACCCAAGTCAAGGATAAATTTCTGCGGATCACCTACAATTCTACCGATTCCCCTTCCACCGGAGTCAGAATCTCTAACTTCCCATTTAGCTCTTTCACCCTGGCGCGGCACTTTTCCACAAGCATGTCGATCTGGTCATCTGTACGCAGCGGATGATGATGGAAGAGCACCAGCTTTTTCGCCTGCGCCGACAACGCCACCCTGAGCGCATCCCCCACCGAACTGTGCCCCAATCCGGCCAATTCCTTATATT
>CBDUWK010000360.1:0-3326 GCA_965370905.1 uncultured bacterium
ATTCGCTATCTGTTCCAAAAAACGCTTGGTAAGCGGTAAACCGGCGCGCTTTTGCAGTGCGATGCGTTCCGGATCGACGCCGCTGAGATTGCGGGTGTTATGGGTACCCAGTATAGTTAGCATGGCATCTAATTTCTCCACCTCCAGCTTCTGAATATCGCTTATATAGCTTAATTGCTCATCCGTGGCAGTTTTGTACAGTATTTCAGCGACGCCATCCACATTGACTTTAAGGTATGGGTGAGCTCCTGCCAGAAGTGACTCACGAAACACATTGCTAATCAGTGGAGCTGCCAGGTCGGTCCCCTGGATCAAGAATAGATCGCCGGTCTTAAGGGCCAGCGAATAATGTACTAAAATGCGGGCGAGTTTTTCCAGCCTGGGATCGTTCATCGGAGATTTATCATTTAGAAATCGACTTGAGGCGCTGCTTGCGCTTCTGCAGGTACTTCGAAGAAATCCGCTTGCTGGAAACCAAACATATTGGCGATCATGTTGCGAGGAAAGACCCTGATCATAACGTTAAAAGCACGCACAGATTCATTGTAACGCCTTCTCTCGACTGCGATGCGGTTCTCAGTGCCGGCTAATTCGTCCTGTAAACGAATGAAATTCTGGTTGGCTTTCAACTGTGGATAGTTTTCAACTACGAGCAGGAGTCGCGATATAGCTGAAGATAACTCGTTTTGGGCTCCGATTTTTTCACCGATACTACCGGCGCCGCCGACTTTCGCTCTGGCTTCGGTTACCTTCAAGAAAACCTCCTTTTCGTGCTCTGCATAGCCCTTTACAGTTTGGACCAAATTGGGGATGAGATCGAAACGCCTCTGCAGCTGATTTTCGACTTGAGCCCAGGCGGCTTTTACACCCTCATCGGCCGTAACTAATCCGTTATAGGTGCCTTTAACGAATCCATAGATCGAGAAAACAGATATCAGGAGAACACCTAGAACGATGAGAAGAATCAAGGTTCCTTTTTTCATATTTCTTCCATTTCTTTTTACTGTTTCTATTCAGATACATGATATTTGTCTGCCCAGGAAACGATTGCGCTCACTTCCTTGAGCAATTCTTTGAAAATTACACGCAGATTTTTACTGCCTTTACTCTCGCGCAACTCCAATATGTTGAGGAAAACTCTTTCGGAAAATCCTGCGTAAGAAGCTGCCTCACGAAATAGTTCAGATCGGTTTGCCGGTATGGGTTTATTGCCCAGTTCAAGGATTCCCTGGAAGACTGCGGTGAAAACCGATATGGCGCGTAAGAGAACGGTTCGTAGTTGCTTACTGTGACCTGCTTCCGAGGCGAAGATCTGCCTTAGAAGAAAGAGCTTTCCGCGCATCTCACGTTCGATTTGGAGTCGCAGCGGTTGGAGAGGTATGGAAATACCAGTCAGAATATCTGGTCCTAAGACCACTTTGTGAAAGGTCCTAAAATCGAGAAACTCCAGCGGATATGAATCGAGCCCACGGGTAACTGCATCGGGCATCATAAAATGAGGCACTGCCAACCCTTTCTTGCGCCAAGACTGAAGGATAGGATATGATTTCTCGAGCCAATCCATCCCTTCCGGCGTTAGAATAACCAGCGTATTAACGTCTGATTTACCCGGTTTGTAATCCCCGCGCGCGGCCGAACCGACCAGCAGAAGTGATTGTAACTCCTTCCCAAATGTGTTCTTCATCTGCGCGGCAAATCCTTCTGCGATATTTAGCGGATTCTTCTTTGATACCATAAAGTCATCCTATAGTTCAAGTGTCGTTTTCTGTATTCTGATCAATTTGAAAAATAAATACTTGCACTAAGTGCTCAGGCGGTTCACGACCAAGAATTTTCTTCCAGAAAGGAGCAGCTTCGGGGTCGGAAGGGAGGTAGTTTAAAGTATCGACTAAGTAAAAGCTTTCGGCCAACAGATCTCGGACTCTAAGTCCCTCGACATAGATGGTTTGATCACCCCTGAAGCGAACAAGGAGATATACCAGATGCGGCCCCCTCTCAGCCAGGGTTCGTTCTACCTTTTCCAGCGCTCCGACAAGCCCATAGTCATCAAAGTTCGGGTTTGTTTTATGTAGATTATGTAGAAAGGCTTCTTCGTCGGTAATAATGAGATCGTTTGGTGTGGCGTGTCCTTCAATATCCATCTGTACTTGTCGCCAAGGGGCAAGATATTTGGGATTTAAAAACTGCTCACCCGAAAAGAAATTTGATAATCCGTAAACATTTCCCCCAAGAATGAAAACTGCGCTGATTATCAGAATGATTCTATTCTTCAATGAGAACCACGCAGCAGTAACTATTAAAAAAAGGAGGGGAACGAGAAACATTACTTTTGAAGGAAACTGAAACATACGCGAGCCAAAAGGCCCGTATATTTCGCTCACGATTACAGTTGATATGAAGACGAAGACAAATGGAACTAAAATGGTGCTCATCTGAGCAAATTTGGATCGGATGCTTTGTTTAAATGCTGAAATGAAGAGTATTAAAAATGAGAACAACACCGGTAGTGTTATCCAAAATCTCCAAGGATAGGTCGTTTCCCCGACGGTAAAAACATAGGATGAAAATCCAGCTTTTAAAATGCTATTAACGACAATACTCCGAATTCCTACTGCTTTTTGAGCCATGCGGGGTGTTTCCTCGATAAATTGTTCTACATGTTCCGGATATGGTTCCAGGCCTCCCCCTGTTTGGAGAAATATGTTAGGCAACCAAGGCAGAAACAGTAGAAACATGACGCCGACAGCGAGAATCCATTTTACTATTTGTTTTTTATATGTCTTCCAGTTAAGTAGAAGGTAAAGGTAAAGTGAGAATAGAATGAAAACCGCCAAATAGTCTTCATAGATGAATGCAGTTCCACTGAGTGTAAAGAGCAACCAGTCGGACCATTTGCCTGTTCTTTTCAGACGCGCAAAAAACCATATCGTCAGGAGTGTCAACAATGTTGTGAGGGTGTAATAGCGAACCATGCGGGAGTATTGTACTATGAAAGGGCTGAGGGTAAAGAGAAGAGCTCCAGCCAAAGCGACTTTTTGATTGAATAATTCCCTTCCGAGGAAGTAAGTGACGACTAAAGATAAAAGTCCGAAGAAAGCCCAGATCAGTCGGTTTTTACTAAGGTCGAAAGCAGCAAAGCCTTGCATCCAAAAATATTGTACCAGACTGTACATGGGCGGATGAATAGTACCGCCTGCATGCTTTGTATATTCAATCACTTCACCAAAAGACTGTCCTTTGGGAAACGTTAACGTTTCATCACCCCAGATATCGTACTGATCCAGATTGGAAAATAATAGAATGCCCCCGAGGAGCAATATCGCTCC
>CBDUWK010000361.1:0-3319 GCA_965370905.1 uncultured bacterium
AACCGATTTTTAATACGATTTTGCGGTTAACGTGTGGTAAAGGGAAAATCCGCATTCGGGGTGTGGGTCACCTTGCCGAGACAGTTTAAAAGCCTGCAGAACGAAGGCACAGTTGGGTTCATGCTCTTAAGGAGAGGTGTATCCGGTTGTGCCTTTTTTTTTCTGCTGCTATCAAGATTTTTACACCATTCATGTCACAGCACTTTTTAAATTGCGTGAAGCGATTTTAATCAAGAAGGTGCCGGATATTGAACAAGAGGTGCCGGATATTGAACAGGAAATCAGCCTGAATGAATAGATCTCACTTCCCTTAATTTCAACCGCAACTATAAGTAATTGTTATATTAATGGTTATAGACTGATACCGATCATTAAAATCTTTTTTCTGGCATGAATCTTGATTAATCTAAATTAGATTAAGTATAATACAAAGCAGCAGCTAATGGTATAAAGAGTGATTTGAGTGGCGGGGGAATACCGTCCCTCGTTAATTTTATAACCCCAACAAAAAATAGCACTGCCTGTTCAGACTGCTTCAGTAAGTCGTTCATTCAAATTGGAGGAAGAAATGAAAGCGAAAACTGTTTGTTTGCTCATGGCAATATTCCTGGTTGTGTGTACGGCTAATGCCCAGGGCACTCTCGTCGACGACTATTTTATTAGCACAGCGCTTGGCGAAGAGAGATTAGTGCAAGTGTACTTGCCGGAAGGATACAACGACCCAGGAAACACCGATCACTACCCGATGGTCATGTTTCTGCATGGAGACACCGCCATCCCTTCGTGGTACACCGGAGTAATCGCACTGCAGCTCGATTCACTAATTTCTAATGAATTGATCAACCCGATGATCGTGGCTTTCCCGGATGGTAGCACAGAAATATTTAGTTGGCTTAGTTTTAACGGCGGTAGCTGGTACACAAACTCGGAGTTGTATGGTGATTTCGAAGACTTCATCGTGCAGGACGTCATCACCCATGTTGACGCTAACTACCGTACTTTAGCCACCTTTAATTGGCGTTGCATAATGGGTCACTCCATGGGTGGGTTTGGATCCATGAAACTGGCGGTGACGCACCCTTCCCTTTTTAAAGGTGTGGCTGCTCATGCAGGGCTGCTTGACTATGGGAAGTGGGAAGAAACACAGGTACCATTAATCCTTGCTGAAAACGGAGATCCGCCCTACGATTGGAGTCCGTATGTACTTTCTTCCACTCTCATAACCTTCTTAACTTTCCACGAAGCAGGGGCATTTTCGCCCAACAGTTACAATCCTCCCTACAGGGTAGATTTTCCGCTTGACGAATACGGTGCTTTGATCGATACTGTCTTTGATCGCTGGCTGGAGCACAATCCTGCGGAATTAGTACAGGGACTCCAACCCGGAGAGTTGGAAATCTATTTCGACTGTGGAACAGCAGACCCATACCTTCTGCATGTCTGGAACGAAAGTTTCGCAGATACACTCGATGCCCTGGGACTTGATTATACATTCCTATCCCATTCGGGTGGTCACACAGTTCCTGAACGCTACCCAATCAGTTTTATGTGGCTCGATTCGGTGATGCATCACGGATGGCAGGACTTCACTGTGAACCTGACATACAATTCCGGATCCCCGGTACCTGCCGGTGGTGGCTACATCAACTTTGATGTTTTCCTGCAGAACAACGAAACCAGTACAATCAATTTCGATTTATGGATAGAGATTCCGCCGCAGGTGACACCCCCATCTGTTCCCAATCGTAACCTAACTTTCCCGGACGGCTTTTCCATCACCCGTCCTGATATGGACTGGCCGATACCTGCCAGTTGGCCTGCCGGTAACTATGATATGGTCTGGAATATCGGCGTATTATCCAGTCTTACAGTCTGGGCTACTGACAGCTTCCCGTTTGAGAAGTCTGCAGATGATGATGGCGGCGGTTACGCGCTCTGGGAGGTTGAGGGTGATCCTCTGGATCAGCTCTTCAAGGATACCGAATTTGGCGGGGGAAGCACCCCCGCCCTACCTGGAGAATTCGCCTTATATGGTGCCTATCCCAATCCGTTTAATCCCACAAGCACGATTCGCTTCGATCTGCCGGAGGCTACCCGTGTCAACCTCATGGTTTACGACGTAAGTGGTCGGTTGGTAGCCGAAGTTGTGGACGGCTGGCGGGATGCTGGTTATCATGAAGTTACCTTCGACGGAATGGGGCTTGCTTCAGGTATGTACTTCTACCGGATTGAGGCTGGAGAATTTAATGCAGTGAGGAAGATGATCCTAATTAAATAATCCAAGAGGTGTAGGGGCGGGGTAATCCCGCCCCTACACAGGGTGGCCAGATCCTTTAGGATCGGGTTTCATCTAAAAAACTGGAAACAGTAGGTGAAACCTGGCTCTGAAGAGCCAGGCCACCCGGGGACCCATGCGGCAAAGCTGCCCTTCAGTGGTGTCCGCCCCATTAATAAAATAAACCCCAACAAAAAATAGCACTGCCTGTTATACACTGCTTCAGTAAATCGTTCATTTAATTTGGAGGTAAAAATGAAGGTGAAAACAGTTTGTTTCATGGCGGCAATTTTCATGATTGCCTGCTTAGCCAATGCGACGGAGATTCCCGCAGGAGCGGTCTCCGGCGATTGGTATGCATCGGGAAACCCCTATAACATCAACGGGGAAATCAACATCGCTACGAGTACTACCCTGAACATTCACGAAGGAGTGGAAGTAATCTTCCAGGGACATTACAAGTTCATTGTATACGGTTTCCTGGAAGCAATAGGGACCGAGCAGGATTCCATCCTCTTTACCGCTGCAAACATTACCGATGGCTGGCACAGCATACGCTTTATCGACGCACAAGACAGCAGCCACTTATCCTACTGTATTGTGCAATACGGGCGCGCTACTGGAGTCGCGCTTGAGGACATTTGCGGCGGTGGAATGGCAATAATGGGATCCAATCCCGTCATCAGCCACTGCCTCATCCAGTGGAACTATGCTGAACTGTTAGCTGGTGGAATTGCCACCATGTACGGATCAAATCCAACCTTGAGCTACTGCATGATCAGTGAGAATTCGGCGGGTTATATGAACGGTGGGATGGGCGGTGGATGGGTTTCCAGTCCGGTTCTCAGCCACTGCACGATCAGCGGAAATTCAGCAGATTATATGGGCGGCGGTTTTGGCGGCGGAGAGGATTATGACCCAATCCTGGACAACTGCACGATCAGTGGCAATTCGACCAATTCTTCCGGAGGCGGGATCAATCTTGGGAATGTAGTCAATCCCACTATAACTAACTGCACAATCATCAACAATACCAGCATAATT
>CBDUWK010000362.1:0-3302 GCA_965370905.1 uncultured bacterium
AGCCGTTTCACCCGGCGAAAGGAGAGGATCTCCTCCGGAAGCATAGGCGTCACGAACAGTCATACTATATGACACGACTTCGAGGTCCAATACTCCATCCCACGATCCCTGACCTGAGCCCGTAACCAAATCCAAACGCACCATATGACCGTGCGGACATGCTGGATCTATAACCAGGTCGAGATCATCGTTGCTGTTGGCGGTCGCTCCTGGCGAAATATTAGGGAAGGTCTCATAGTTATCATTCAAGCTGGCATAATCATCGTTTACAGAAGCCGTCACTTCCACACTTGTGGCAGTGGTTGAATTGCCATAGTTCTTGAAAGTCAGAGGAATTTCGACCTGTTCTCCAGGATTAATAAGGCCATCATTATCGCCGGAACTGCTGCCATTATAATCGTCATCTATAGTGTGATTGAAATAACCCACAGTAACTCCTGACTGCACCACGTCGAGCGAATCTACAATGGGATAGAAATTCTGTTTGGTAATGGTTACCTTCACATTTCCGGTGTTGGTGGGATTTAATGGCAGGGTAACTTGGCCGCTGGCGTCGGTCAGTCCCACTTCCTGCAGTTCACCCTCTTTATAGAAACAAACTGTGGCATTCTCTAAAGGTCCGACACTGGTTTCGTTGACTGTAAGCGTCAGGGCATTCTCACCTAAACTGACCGTTGCAGGGATACTGCTTTCCATAAATTGAATCCCGTGCGTAAACAGGACCAGACCGGGGTCACCACCAAGGTTATTCCAGACTGAATACTTTTCAACTTCAAGCGCGGAATACTGCTGGTAGGCGTTGTACAGTTCTAATTTACCGCGATTCAGAGATGGACCTGTTATGGGGAGATCTTCCAGGAAGATTGCGGCATAGATTCCCATATCCACAGCGTTATTATACTTGGTATGTGTTCCTGTTGTAGATGAGCCAACGCAGGCAATGGCTCCCTTAGGAGCTGTAGGGGTACCGACGGTAACGAATTTCTCCATATTGGAAGTTCCATTCCAATCACCAGTACCACAGGTAGGAATGGTAACATAGGGCAGCATAAAGTAATTCGTGAGATTGCCTATATCGGTGTTGTCGAATCCTTGCATGCCAACCCAACCACGGTAGTTGACATATAAGGCACCGTTGTTGATCCCCTGAGTCATAGTTTGGGGAACATAAGTATATGGATTTCCCATCCAGTACCAGAAAGTATCGATGCGGGTGTAGTTTCTCTCCACCATCCTGGTTTTTATCCAGCGATTACATTGAATAGTGGAATAACCAGAGCCAGCATATCCAGCTACGAGTACACCTGCCTTGTACCATTGAGTATTTCCTATATAGGGGTGTTTTTCGTAGTAAAGAGTTTTATTGACCATCGTCTGAGCCTGGGTGGCGTTATCGGCTGGATACCGGCCGACAGAGACGTCAGCCAATATGTCACCACCATCAAGTTGTGAGTATGGGTGGTCATTGTAGGAACTGTAAAAACCATAGGAAGAATACCAAGCCGCCAGATCGTAATCTCCACTCCCCGTCTCATCACCCCAAAGTAAGACGTACTCAGGCGGTATTTCCCAGTTATCATAGGCATTTTGTATGATGTTCTTTATAGTATTAGCAGAAGCCCCTGGCGAGAACGTTTCCAGCACGACTGTGTGGCCTTTGCGTTTTTTCCAGTCTATTATAGCAGGCAAGATATTATTGACCAGGTTGTTGTCGTTCTCCGCGATCATCAGATAGGATCCCATGGGGACAACTTCCAGATCGATTTCGTCCAGGTTCATCACCAATCCACTCCACATGTTGTACCAGGTTTGGGAAACGGGTCGCATGGCACGTGCGGGTGCATTGCGAAGATCGGTTCCTTCGAAATGAATGTTTACCTGGAAGCGGTGGGCGATTTTCAGCTCTTTGGTCACAGGATTATAGCGAACCGGATTCATTCTAACATTTACCAGCCGCAGGCCTCGCATGAGGGCAGGCTCACCGCAGGTGGCTTCTACTTCCGACGTGAAAGCATCCTGGGAATAGGCTGCCTGGTCATAGCGCACCGGCTGCTTCTGTGTGGTCAGATATTCGGGATCGGTTTCCTGGGCGGGCATGAGCTCGATGTTGGGTATGGTTTCCACTTCGAGGGCTTCAAATTCCACTCTGACGCCAGCAGTAGCGGGGATAGCAAGCATTCTGGAGAAGAAGGGCACTTCCGGGTGTCCGAGATCTCCACCGAAACTGCCTCCGGGAATCGTGACGCGCTTCCAGTTTTTTCCGTCGAGTACGCTCTCGGAGAACTCGATTCCGGGGATGCGCACTTCAACCTGAACCAGGTTATCATCATGTCTGAGAACTTGCACGGCCGGACGATCGCCCTGAACGTCGATTCTCAGGGGTACATATTCAGCAAAAGCACAATTTAAGCCGAATGTGATCAATCCAAGTGTAAAAATGATTTTCAAGGTTTTCATAGACTACTCTCCTGATATCTCCTGGGCTTGTTAAGTAGTGCAGTTGCTAATGAAATCCGAGCTTTATATTTCTTGGCTTATTTCATTAGAACAAGTTTACCGCTGGCGGTGAAACGACCTGCGTTTAGATTATAAATATATATACCTGAGGCGAGGTTATTGGTGCTAAACGTCACATCATGTACGCCTATGTCGCGTGTCCCATCGATCAAAGTAGCAACTATGCGACCACTGATATCGTAGACATTGAGGCTGACTTTGCATGCTTCCGGCAGGGCAAAGCTGATAGTGGAGGCAGGGTTGAAGGGATTGGGATAAGCGCCCAGCAGTTCAAATTCTTTGGGTGTGATTTGATCGGTGTTAGATGAGAGAACGCCACTCAGGGGATTGGGAACTTCGCTGGAAGCAGGCAGATAATCGAAGTTGGTGGTGAAGAAGTAGGCGCGGCTGTTTCCAAGATGCGCCGCAGCCGGATCGCTGTAGATGTTCCAGTACACTACTTCGATGCCATCCTTCTTATCCGGGCGCTCAATACCGATAGTCGAGTACCCATTATCGCCACCATAAGTGCTGGTGTTACCCTGCACGTCCTGAATGGTATGATATTGATAGAGAATCTCTCCATCACCGGTGACTGTGGGATAGTATTCAGGGTCGAATAAGATGATTTCGAAAGTTTCCTGTGGCGATGGTGAATGGTAAGTCTTCACTCGCGACCATTCGATAATTACGCGGTGGTTAACCTCATCACGCTTGGCGAAGACATGACCCCCACTCCAGGTAACCAAGTCATCCCAGAAGGCTGCGATCATACCGTTGGGCCCCAAACTTGAGGGAATGGGCCA
>CBDUWK010000363.1:0-3295 GCA_965370905.1 uncultured bacterium
ATGTAAACACCAGAAGCCAGATTCGAAGCGTCGAAGACGGCTTCCTGTACACCCATAGCGCGCCATCCGTTGACCAGTTCAGCAACCTGACGTCCATTGATGTCATAGACAGTCAAAGTTACCTTTGATGCTTCGGGCAGCACATAGCTTATAGTGGTGCTCGGGTTAAACGGATTGGGATAAGCGCCCAGCATCGCAAAATCGCTGACAATGGCAGTTTCACCAAAGTCAATGCCTTCAAAGAGCTGATCTAAAGGATCGCCCTCAATTTCCCAGAGCGTGTAACCGCTGCCATCGTCATCAGCTGACTTGACGAAGGGGAAGCTGTCCGAAGCCCAAGCTGTCCAGGTGGACATATCACCGATATACCAGTCCATCGTATAGTTTCCAGCAGGCCAGCCGGCAGGGATGGGCCAGTTCATGTCGGGACGAGTGATGGAGAAACCACCCGGGAAGGTCAAGTTACGGTTGGGTACGCTTGGAGGCGTTACCTGCGGTGGTATCTCAATCCATAGATCGAAGCTCTGTGGTGAGGTTTCGTTGTTCTGCAGGAAGACGTCAAAGTTGATGTAGCCACCTCCAGCCGGTACCGGGGATCCGTAATTGTAGGTTAAGGTTACGGTGAAGTTCGGAGCAGTGCCAGGTGCGCCGATAGCACGGGCGAAGAAATCATAATCGGAAGGTCCGAAACCACTGCCGAAATCGGCGAAGAAGTGACCTTCACCATGTATGAGTTCATCCATACCCATGAGATGCGGTGCTTGAGATACGTCCAGGATTTCATAGAATACCCAGAATTCATTAGTTGTATTCTGGAGGTAACTTACACCGGAAACGTCGATAGTCTGCCAGTCAGGATCGATCACGGTCACTGTTTGATTGAAGGCGGTAACAATAGGACCCGGAGAACTTGCAGTTCCCTCTTCGTAGATTCGAACGCGAAGCGTACCGGTATCGTAGAACAGCGCTCGTAGTGAACTTATGCTGACCGGATCGGTTACACCATCAGCCTGTGGTGTATAACGGATGTAAGCGCCTTCACCGGGATCGAAGAGGAAGTAGTTATAGACCGGTTCGTAGCTGTACTGGCGGTTGTCATAACCGAATTCCAGCACATCGGCGGCCGTCACTTCCACCAGACCGGCCTTGCTGCTGTCATTAGCCGTATTCTCATCAGGAGGGCTAATAAGCCAGGTATAGGAATCCATGAAGTAGTCCCCGGCTGCAGGTGTAGTCCAATTCCAACCTTCAGTTATATAACTAAGAGCAGGGACGGATGGCCAGGGGATAACGACTGGCTGTGGTGTGCCGTAGTTTTCACGCCAGAGAGTGGGCACTTGACCCTGATTATTGACACCGTAATTGTGGATTTCAACATCACAAGGAATGGTGGAGAAGTACAGTGAAGTTGGCATGGGTACATGCATCTTCTCGCAGCCCACGTCGTTGCTCAGTGCATCGAGAAATTCTACGATGAAGTCATCTACGAAAAGACCTTCACCGGAGTAATTATCTAGATCGGCCGAGAAAAGGATCCTGATTTTTACTTCATACCCGAAATAGGGCGTCAGGTCCAGAGTATTACCTTCGATCTCTGACCAGAGAGTGTAATCAGTTGGTATAGTAGAAATCACATAATCCGTACCCACTCCCCAAGGGGCAGAGTAGTAGAACCATCCGTAACCTCCTCCCTGAGGTTGTACCTGGACAGTCCAGACGTCCACATCTGGGAAAGGATCCGGATCGTTGACATTGATGGTGCCGCGAATATAGAAATCCGCAAATGCCTCTCCGGTAGTGTAGCTGGTTAAATCGATTACAGGCGAAGTCAGAGCGTTGTAGAGGCCTGGAGGATAAGCTCCTGCGCCATCCGACATCTCCATTACCCAGGTGGGTGAAGGCGGCGTCGGAGTACCAGGCTCGGACATGTGCCAGAAGTTACCCACGACAGTAGGTGGAGTGGGATCAAGGTCGCTCGGATAGGCGATCCCTTCAGCATTGTTCTCGAGGTAAGTGGTAGCGCCATCCTGAATTAGGACATTATCGACGAAAACGCCGATTAAGGATGCATTTTGAGCGGTACAGTAGGCAGGATCAGAACAGAATGCAAAACGGATTTTGACGTCTGTCGTCTGGTAGCCCACCAGGCTGGTATTTGCATCGACCCATACACCAGGGTTCGATCCGCCAGAGTATCCTCCCCATCCGGCGATATCAGGTCCCATGCCCCACTCATATCCGAAACTGTACATACTGGTGCACGTATATGCCGGTGAAAGCATATCCAGCACATCCCAGTTCGTTCCGCCATCGGTGGAGACCCAAACGTTGCAGCCATCCCATCCATCCCATGGGGGGGGTTCACCGCCGGGTTCCTCAATAGCAAAGAACAGCTTGAACGTCAGCGTGGGATTTGTGGTTCCCGAGAGGTCGAGAGATGGGCTGACCAGGTATTGCAGCCAGTGATTGTCATAGCCGACCAGTACAGGATCACCCACCCACCAGGACAAACCGCTGGCGCCGTAGGCGTTATAGCTATCGGTATGCCAGGTACTGACGTCGGTCAGGTCGACGAATTCCCAGGCACCCTGGCCTGATTCGAAGTCATCGAACAGAAGGATGTCATCCGTGGCATCGAAAGGTGTTTCCGGAGCTTCCGGGACTCTGGAATTCTCCACAGCCACATGGACCCCGGAATTAGAAAGACCTACCATTTTGGCTCCTGCTTGTATGCCAACAAGCAGAGAGAGACAAGCAAGAACCGCTAACAGTTTTCGCATTTCAGCACTCCTCATTTGGTTTTTTAGGGGTTAGCAACATGATCGTTCGGGTGTAAACCCTCGATATGCAGTCGAGCCGGTCCCCTTCTCCCATGCTCGACCGTGTTATTAGTTTTGGTTTGGGTTTAAATATATCTGCAGATCAGGTTTAAAAAAATACGAAGTGATAGCGTAATTATAAAAAGGAAATATTAATATACAAACTTTTAAAGCGTTTGTCAAGTACTATCTTTCACTTAGTGCAAATTTTTGAAAAATTCGGTTTAAAGGCAAGTGCAAAGTGAGCCAATTTTCTAAGAATTTGTTTCTTAATTTATGAAGTTAAGATATTATCCACTGTTGACAAATTACAAAAAAAAGTAGGCTCAGAGAGCCTACTTTTTGCATGAACCATTTATTGACTAACTATTTCATGACTTTTTACTTCATCAGTACCATCTTACCGGAAGCTGTATTCGCACCCGAAGTTAGACGGTAGATGTAGACACCTGAAGCCAGACTGGAAGCGTCGAAGT
>CBDUWK010000364.1:0-3290 GCA_965370905.1 uncultured bacterium
ATGATATAGCAAATAGAAGAAGGGTTTCAGAATTCTTTTTAATATAGTGGATAACAAGTTAGGTGATTCGCCCATCAAGCGGTTGAAATCGATTTAGTTTTGTCGATCATTTTAAATTTCCCGCAGTTGCCAGCTGACCACACCCTGCCTTAATTTCGATACCCCGTCGCTGACGGATGGTGCACGGTATGTTTTTCCGTTGAAGCTCAGATTGAAATGCTAAGGCGCGTTTATTGGTAGTAGGAACGCCTGCGTAGCCATTTGTTGGGTTAAGTGGAATTATATTGACATGACACAGCAAATCGTCCAGCAAACCTACTAATTTCTTGGCATCTTCCAACGAGTCATTTACATCATTTATTAAAGCCCATTCAAATGTGATACGGCGATTTGTTGCCCGCACATAGTCATGACAAGCGGGGATTAATTGTTCGAGTGGATACTTCTTATTGATAGGTAGCATTGATGAACGCAGATCATTATCGGCAGCATGCAGAGAAACAGCAAGATTTACTTGTCTGCGTTCATTGGCAAAGCGCCCTATCAATGGGACAAGTCCAACGGTGGAAATTGTAAAACGTCTGGCGCCAAATTTAAATCCGTCTGGGTGATTAAGGCGGTCGATAGCCTCCAATGTCTCTTCGTAGTTGTTAAACGGCTCTCCCATTCCCATCACTACAATATTAGTAACTCGCATATTCATGTCAGCGAGTTGCCTTGCATAATAGAGAACTTGCTCTATAATCTCCCCGCTGGATAAATTGCGTCTAAAACCCATCTGACCTGTTGCACAAAACACACATCCCATCGCACAACCCGCTTGGGTAGAGATACATAAAGAATGCCGTTCTGTTATATTAAACTTTGTTGGAGAGTAATGCATCAAAACTGCTTCTCTCCCATGGCGATCAGGAAGCTGAAAAAGAGACTTGACCGTTAATTTATCCTGGGATATTATTTCGTTTTCATGTTCCAAGTGAGAAAAAGTAAAATATTTACTGGTCTTTTCCCGTAATTTTTTGGGGAGGTTAGTGAAATCATCAGCAGAATTCCAGTACTGCTGATACAACCCCTGCCAGATCTGGATAGCACGATAAGGTGGCTCTCCCCAGGTCTGCATAAGCTGTTTGAGTTCCTGCAGAGAAAAGTCCAATATAAAAGGCTTCAATGTCATCTTTACACCAACTGGTTGTTATAACAATTCAACCAAACTTCCCAAATTGGGTTCAATGTAATCTGGCGCTTGTTTCCAAGACCTTACGGAATCCAAAGTCGCCACACCAGAGAGAACAACACCTGTGATGCAGCCCAATGTTTGTCCCCCTGCTATGTCAGTTTCCAATCTGTCACCTACAACGATGGTTTCAACAGGAGACATGCCCATACGATCTAATGCGATGCGGTACATTTCAGGTTGAGGTTTGCCAATCACAACCGGTTGTTTATCTGTTGCTGTCTGAATAGCAGCTGCTATTGAACCTGCACCTGGCGCAAAACCACCGGGAATTGGCAGTGTGCTATCAGGATTGGTGACAATAAACGGAATTCCAGACCTGATAAGTAATGTGGCACGAAGTAATTTCTCATAGGTTAAACCTCTATCGAGAGAAACAATTACGGCAAGTGCTGTATCTTCTGCGGGAAAGAAATCTTGTTCAGCGAGTGCATGGCGGATACCATCTTCCCCGATGACATAGACAGGCCCTCCTTGGGGAAATCGCTCAGCTAAATACTGAGTGGTCGCTATGGCGGATGTAATCACTTGTTCCGAATTAAGGGAAACTCCAAAACCATACAACTTGTCTAGATATTGATCAACGGTTAACGTTGGGTTGTTTGTTGCTAAGATTGCTTTTAATCCTTTTTGCTCAATTCTTTTGAAAACAGCAGCTAGATCACCGACCGGTTCAGTTCCCCTCCAAAGCACTCCATCCATATCAATAATCATTGCTTTTACAGTGTTAGATTGATCAATCTCATTGTTTATTTTCATGGTCTTCTACTAATCCATTATCCTTTTTTGCGTTAGTTATAATTATAAAGCCGGATGGTCTCGATTACCATCCGGCTTTACGTGATTTATTCAATTGTACTAATAATTTGCTTATTCCTCGTCAGAGTTCTGCGCTTCCAATACCTTATCAACAAGACCGTATTTCACAGCTGAAGCAGCATCCATCCAGAAGTCCCGTTCAGTATCCTTTTCAATGGTCTCTATATCTTGACCTGTGTGGAAAGCTAAGATTTCGTTTAAGTTTTGCCTCAAGCGAATAAACTCTTTGGCCTGGATTTCAATGTCTGTAACCTGACCCTGGGCACCGCCCAAAGGCTGGTGAAGGTGGATGGTTGAGTTCGGTAGGGCAAAACGTTGACCACTGGCGCCTGCAGTAAGCAGTACTGTACCAAATGAGGCGGTCATGCCGACGGCTACAGTGCTTATCGGATTGGGTATCATATTCATCGTGTCGTAAATTGCCATGCCTGCATATACCTGACCACCCGGGGAGTTGATATACATGTTGATAGGGGCTTCACGGTCTTCCTGGTTCAGGAATAACAGCTGAGCGACGATCAGGTTAGCCACCTGGTCATCGATGGGAGTGCCGAGAAATACGATCCGATTCTTCAATAGCAAGGAGAATATATCGTAAGCGCGCTCGCCGCGCCCCGTGGTCTCTATAACCATCGGAATAAGTGATTGGGGATTGAACGTTTGCATTGGTCTACCTTACCTTTCTAGAATAATCCTATCAAATGAGGTTTGTATGTTTTATTAATCTTTTTCCTGGATAGAAGTTTCTTCAATTGTTTCATCGCCGGGAAGAATCTTTTCTTCAGATGTTTCAATTGCCTCAAGATCAACCTCAACATCAACATCCTCAGTATCATCTTCCTCGATAACGATAGTGTCTACTTCTGAAACTAATTGTGTATCTTCCTCTACAACCAATTCCTGCTCTTCGGGTTCTTCAGATCTTTCGGATTCTTCAGTTTCATCCAATTCGCCTTTAGCCATTGACCGTAAGAATTCTAGCGTTTGATTGATCGTCATCTCTGCCGCGATATTTCCAGCCAGGTTTGCTATCACGTCATCATTGCCTAATTTTCTCTTATCAGATGTGGACATATACTGTGTCATAACATTTAGAGTACGCTCAGTTTCTGCCTGAAGTTTCTGTTCATCTAATTGAATATCTTCTGCCTCAGATATCTCAAGCAGCACCAGTGTACGTTTCAATCTGGCCTCCGCAACAGGTGTGGTATCTTCGCGAAATTCTTCTTCAGACATC
>CBDUWK010000365.1:0-3285 GCA_965370905.1 uncultured bacterium
AAATTCCAAATGACTTTTACCTGACAGATAGCTCACCGTGTATTAACGCTGGTGATCCTACTGCTCCTTATGACCCTGACGGCACCATAACCGATATGGGGTGTTACTATTTTGGAGCGAGCGGTCAATGGGAAGATATTGTGAACTCGCTTCCTGGGGAATTTGCGCTATTCCCTCCCTATCCAAATCCCTTCAATCCAGTTACAGTTCTTAGTTACAATCTGCCGGTTGCAAGTTGGGTAAAACTGGGGGTGTTTGACATCGCAGGACGATCACAAGGACCGCCTCTACAGAATGGTTGGCGGGAAGCGGGTCATCATGCAGTAAGTTTTGACGGATCGAGCATAGCTTCGGGGATTTATTTTTACCGAATCGAGGCTGGAGATTTCGAATCAGTGGGAAAGATGCTCTTAATTAAATAATTGGCGGTATAAGCGCGAATGGAAACAGGGCGGCTCTTCGATCCGCCCTGTTTCAGTATTTCTGCGTTTTAAGTCAGGTGAGATGCCTTCACCTGTATTATAATACCCAGGCAACTCCCAGGGAAAGCGTTTCCTTAAAGCGACCTGACAGGTTGACCTGTTTGTCATACCATATTTCCCAGGCTAAACTAACCTGGACGATCTTTGCCACTCTAGCCGTCAAGATATTTTCCCATATGACATCCGTAGCCTTCCAATAATCTGCCACATCGGTACCGAATTCCTCATCCAGTTCCTTCAATTCATTTTCCTCGGAATAGAACAGAGCCTGGAAGAGCGATAATTTTGTAGTATAGTTCAGGGTTTCCGACAGTTTGGTTGTCCAGTCAGTTACCCATTCAATACCGCCGTCATAGGTCATTTCACCGATGACATCAGTAGTATCATCAGCAGTATCCAGATCATAAATTTTATAAAAGTTCTGTCGCAAACCGAAACCTACACGAGTGGCCAATTTGCCTTCGTCATTCTCGAAGATGGTCCGCGATCCACCGATACTTTCCGTCAATTCAATGGGATTCAGGTAATGTTTCTCACCAGGCATGCTTACGTTATCGAAAAACTGCGACTGAAAGACAAAAGCGACGTAGGGGTCTACCCACAATTCAGGGGTATACTTCAGCAATGCGTCGAAACGGATTTTGTCTGTCGATTTTTCCGGTGCTAACCAATCCTTGGTTTCCTTCACCTGACTATGGGTTTGTCCGAAAGCCAGTTTCAGGTCATTTTCAGATTTCCAGCTGTCCGAAAGTTTCTTTTCTGCGGTACCGTGCAGATTTGCAGCCCAGATAATCGAACCGACTTCACCGCCAGTCCAATTATCAGAATATGTGGCCTGGTTCAAGCCGATTCCCAGCTCAACGGAGGTTTTCCAGGCATTGGGATCATCCGCCGGTTCCTCGGCTATAGCGAAACCGACTCCAAAAGTTAGTATCACTATGCAGATAGCGATGTTTTTCATTTCTCCAACCTTTCCTTTTTATTTAAGTTATAATGATTCTCGAAGAAGATAAGACAGTTATCCCCTAATGTCAATTCTTAAGTTCAAAAATTTATTTATATAAAGAGCTTGATATTTAAATCTCTATTGACGATATTACGACGCTTGCGATAATGAAATTTGGTGATAACCACCATTATTTTAGGTAGAGGAGTCGTAACGTATATCGAAATCATAATTTAAAGAATACAAAAATGGAGAAGACATAATGGATCTATCAAATTTAACTGCAACGGGATTAGAGCAACTAATGTTGTATTTGCCCAAAGTAGTCCTGGCGATAATTACTCTGTTCGTCGGTCTCTGGATCATCAAGGTGGTCGCAAAAGTTATCACATCAGCGATGGCCAAAAAGGAGGTTGATGTTTCATTACAAGGTTTTTTGAAAAGTTTAGTAGCGATTCTTCTTAAGACCTTGTTGTTCATCACGGTAATCTCCATGTTTGGAGTGCAGATGACATCGTTTATCGTATTACTAGGCGCCGCTGGCTTAGCCGTCGGCTTCGCGCTGCAGGGAAGTCTGGCGAATTTTGCAGGAGGGGTTCTGATACTGCTCTTTAAACCTTACAAGGTTGGCGACGTAATTGAAGCTCAGGGATTTATTGGTTCGGTGCACGAAATTCAGATATTCAATACCATCTTGAAGACAGCTGACAAGAAGACCATCCTCATTCCTAATGGCGGGCTTTCGAATGGCAGCATTATCAACTATTCGACTGAACCGCAGCGGCGAGTCGATTTTACTTTCGGAATAGGTTATGGAGATGACATCGACAAAGCTACTGAAGTAATCGAGCAGGTCATTAAAACAGATGACAGGATTCTATCCGATCCTGCACCTATGGTAAAAGTGATCGAACTTGCCGATAGTTCTGTGAATTTTGCGGTCAGAGTGTGGTGCAACACCCCAGATTACTGGAATATTTACTTCGACATGTTCGGGAAGATGAAGAAGGCTTTCGACGCGAATGGTATTTCCATTCCCTTCCCACAGACGGACGTGCATCTATATAAGAACGAATAGGAACAAGTCACAAAAAAAGTAAAAGAGCGGCCGAATCAGCCGCTCTTTTTTTATTCCCAGTTAAACATGTTTCTATTCGTCCACTCGCATAAATTCAATGCGGCGGTTTTGCGCACGCCCTTCTCTGGTATTATTGGGTGCGATAGGATGGTCCGGACCCAGTCCTTTGGCCGAGATCCGATCAGGATCGACACCTTTTTCAATGAGCCAATTCATGACTGAATTCGCGCGTTGCTGTGATAATCTCATATTCAGGTCATAACCACCGGTTTTGTCGGTATGTCCTTCTATCAGCACCTTGATTTCCGGGTATTGCTGTAAAGTGTAGAAGGCTTGCATCAGGGTGCTTTCGGAAGCAGGCAGGATTTCCGAGCTGCCGGAATTGAAGACAACACCCTCCAAGACAATCGACTCACCTTTATCAACTTCAATCACAGGCACGTCATCCTCAGCGTCCAGCGGATTGGAACCGCGGGTGACTTCATTACCATCACTTATCGAACCACCATCGGTATCAGCTTTATTAGGATCAGTACCGTGCACTATGACCTCCTCCTGATCGTTCAACCCATCGTCATCGCTATCCACCTTAAGTGGATCGGTAGTATAGGTCATCAACTCCTCGTAATCATCGAGCCCATCGCCGTCGGTATCAGCCTTGGTGGGTTCGGTCATGTGCGTTTTGACTTCATCACCATCGCTGAGCTTATCCCCATCAGAGTCAGCTTTACCGGGGTTAGTCTTATATTCAAATATTTCGGAATAATCATTCTGGTCTT
>CBDUWK010000366.1:0-3275 GCA_965370905.1 uncultured bacterium
GTCTATCAACCTGGAGATCAGCGTCTCTGATTCTGATGGGCGCCCTTCACGCTTGAAGAATCCACCAGGGATTTTTCCCGAAGCGTACATCTTTTCCCGGTAATCCACCATCAACGGCAAGAAATCCGATTCCATGGGTTCTCGCTTGGATGTTGTAGCAGCTAAGACTATCGTGTCTCCATATCGTACCCAGGCGGCTCCATCAGCCTGGTTCGCAACTTTGCCAATTTCGATGGATAATGAACGTCCGCCGACGGATATCTCTTCTTTATAACTCATATCTTCTCCATAGCCCATCATGATCTTTCGACTCAATACCGGGCTTCGTAATTAATTGCTGCCCCAACAGAATTGTTAGCGGCGCAAATTCAGTTCTTTGATAATGCCTCGGTAACGTTCGAGGTCTTTCTGGGCTAAGTAATCCAACAATCTCCTGCGTCGCCCCACCATCTTAAGTAATCCTCTGCGCGAATGATGATCCTTCTTGTGAATTTTCAAATGTTCGGTCAGGTCGTTGATGTGTGAGGTGAGAATGGCAATCTGAACTTCAGTTCTTCCTGAATCTTCAGGCGTGCTGCCAAATTTTTCAGTCAGCTCTTTGATTTTTTCCTTTGCAACCGGCATAAATTTACCTATTTAATCAAGTATTTCACTTTTGATGTCTATATTGTTTTAAATAACTCTTGGTGAAAATCTTGCTGAGTTTCGGCTTCAAAAACCTTGAGACTTTCGACCCTGTCCTTTTTAATCTGTTCTGATAATTCCATAGAACTTTCAAATCGTTGTTCTTTGCGCAACCGCGCCAGAAATAGTAGATTTATAGTTTTGCCGTAGAGATCGCCATCGAAGTCAATAAGATGTACCTCGATAGTGATAGCACCTTCGCCAAAAGTTGGACGTGTTCCAATATTCAGCATTCCAGCATAGATATGGTCATCAACGCCTACCGCGACGGAGTAAACTCCAATTTTTGGGATGAGTTTACCTTGATGAATCAATTCCAGATTCGCGGTGGGGAATTGGATTTTACGACCGACACCCCGGCCCGGCACCACTTTACCGATGAGGAGATAGGGTCTACCCAAATACGTCCGTGCTTTCCCTATATCACCCGCCCCTAATGCTTTACGAATTTTAGTGGAACTAATCGCTTCTCCCTGAACGTAGTATGGTTTCACAACTTCTAACTCAAAACCATATTTCCCCTTCACTTTTTCAAGAAATTCCGCGTTACCTTCTCGACCCTGGCCGAAAGAGTGATTATATCCTACCACCAATCTGGATGACTTCAGTCTTTTGAGTAATATTTCTGTTAAAAATTTTTCGGCACTCAGTTGTGCAAGTTTTTCTGTAAAATGAATGATAAATACCCGATCTACGCCACTCTCCTTCAGGATTTTCAGTTTTTCATCGGGATTGCTGATTGTGGGCATCTCACCGGGGCGATGCCTCATAACTGTCTGCGGGTGGGGTTTAAAGGTTACTACCGTTTTGATTCTGTCTGCAGATTCTTTTGCACTCAGACGTTCAAGAATCTTTTGATGACCTAAATGTACACCGTCAAACGTGCCAATAGTGGTTACAGCCGTGCCGGATTTCTCCGGATTAAAAACTTTATCTATGTAGACGTCAATCAATTCGGACATTGGTGTAATATTCAGTCAAATCATCTAAGGTGAAGGCTTCGTCTAAACAATAATTGCCAATCCGTGTGCGTTGCAAACGTTTCAGCGTGCCCCCGCAACCTACAATCTTCCCAAGGTCGTGCGCTAACGAGCGCACGTAAAATCCGCTTGAGCAGTGAACCCGCAAGGTAACTTCAGGCCAATGCCATCCCATTATTTCAATATCATGTACTTGTACTCTTCGGGGTTTCAGTGTAAAATCCTGTCCTCTTCTGGCTCGCCTGTAACTTGGAACCCCCTTGACCTTTATGGCAGAAAATATGGGTGGTACCTGATCGAATTCCCCTGTGAAGTTCTCTGCAAGCACGATAGAAAAATTATCTATTTCCAATTCCGGTGCTGTCAATTCCGCGGTGATCGCACCGTCCATGTCCCAGGTATTTGTTTCAGTGCCCATTAAAATAGTCGCGATATATTCCTTGTCAAGCCCCATGAATTGGGATTGTGTTCGAGTTGCTCGTCCCGTTAAAAGTATCAGCAAACCGGTAGCTGAAGGATCGAGAGTACCGGCATGGCCAACCTTAGCGATTTTAATCAATCTCCTCAAACGCGATACTACTCCGAACGAGGTCATTCCACCCGGTTTATCAATCAGAATAGCAACGCCCTGCTCGAAGTCAATATCAGTTAGCGGATTACCCTTTTTAAGGATTACTGGAGGTGTACTTTTCAATTTCCTCCGTTAACGCCAAGATTACTTGTTTGCTTAGCTTTTCGGGATTTTCCAGGGAAGTAAATCCGGCTGCCTGCGGGTGTCCTCCCCCTCCGAATTTCCGTGCAACCGTAGCAATATTCAAGGGCTCCTTCCCACGAAGAGAAACGCGCGTCATACCCTGTTTTAGACGAAAGAGTGCAGAGGCATGAACATCCTTTACGTGCAAAGCATATTCAGCCAGCTCTTCTAATTCATCAATCTTGTCCTCGACCTGAACAGTCATTATGGCAACAGATCCATCAGCATACAATTCCAGTGAAGCGAGCGCTTCACCCAGCTGTTTCATCGTTTCTATTGAATTATTGGAGAATATCTGGCGGTAAATTTCATCAGGTTTAACGCCGTGTTTAACCAATTCGGCAGCTATCGTAAAAGATCGATCCGAAGTATTTGAAAACCGGAAACCGCCTGAATCTGTCATTAATCCCGTATAAAGCTGAGTAGCCAGCTTTTCAGTTATGGGTATACCCAGGATTTTCGATATGTCAAAGAGAATCTCTGTTGTAGAAGTTGCTCTTGGTTGCACTATATTAAGGTTACCAAATCTGTCATTGTCTTCGTGGTGATCTATGTTTACCACGGTCGCGTCGGTGGAAATAATTTTCGCTGCAATTCCGATCCGCTCTATATTAGCCGAATCCACTACCATAACGCAATCACACTTTGGTATGTCTAAATTACCAATATCCAGCACTATCTCGCTACCTGGCAGAAAATAGAACCGTGGTGGTACGCCTCCATCCAAAGCGCAGGTGGGATCTTTACCCAGTGTCCTTAACATCTCGGCAGCACTTAGCAAAGAAGCGATGGCATCACCATCCGGGGCGGTATGCGTGGTAATTAGAACTGGGCCTTTGTTTCTTAAGAGAGAAGCG
>CBDUWK010000367.1:0-3272 GCA_965370905.1 uncultured bacterium
AGTCTCTTATGCTGTTAACAGCCTTGGCCCAATCAGAGTTCCGGGTTTTAGCATCAGGCAGCCAGATATCGACGATCCCGGATAACAGGCGGATAATGTGCGCATCTTCATATCCACCATTATTGTGCACAAGGGGCAGGTCAAGACCTGTCTGCAGGCAGCACTGATATGCTTCCAGAGCTGGGACGATTTGCGGTGTGGGAGTAACCCACCCCAGCGATTGTGCTCCCCGTTTAGCCTGCTTCAATATCTTTGTGGCAAGATCATTCGGGTTAAGATCTTCTCCGACATGGTGTTGGGATACAGGCCAGTTCTGGCAGTGAATACAGTGAAGGTTGCAGCCGGAGAAAAAGACATTGACTGAACCTCTATCACCCGAAATGGGCGGCTCTTCGCCGCCATGAAGGGCTACTGAAGCGACACGCAACCGGGCAGATAAGCCACATTCTCCCAATTCACTTTCATGGCGGAGAGAACTGCAACGCCGAGGGCAGAGGGCGCAGGGGCTCTGCAGTGATCGCAGTTCCGGAAAGATCTCTTCGACGCGGATTAAACGCGCCGCGATTTCTGACGACGATAACTTACGGTTGACCGTTAGATGCGCTTCCGGGTATTTAGTACATGCTTCCATTTGGAGAATTAAACGCCGGACTGTGGAGCCGGCGTTTAGAGATCAATTTACAGAATTTCCAGCCAAGTTCGGGAATGAACTTCAGGAGAGATGGTGGAATACTAAGAGCAAGGAATTATTCTGAATCGTCAGCTTCGGTTTCCTCTTGCGGGGTTAACGACAGATCTTCGATTTCGTCGATGTCCTTGCCCAGATTTTCCAGTTCCCAGTGTGCAGAGGCTACCATCCCGCTATCGGCATCTGTGGTATATCTCTCCAGGAAAGTCTCATAAGCTGTTTTCGCCTTTTCCAGATCGTCCAATTCGTTGGCGTAGATGAAACCAATCATGAATTGGGATTGAGCGGCAAACTTGCTGCGCTGGTGCAACTCGACGAGTTGTTCATATTTGACAACAGCCTCGGTATATTTGGCATCCTCATGCAGCTTCTTCGCTTCAGTGAAGATATCCTCCGCTGAAGGACCTTTCTGGCAACCGATTATAAGCGCCAGTAGTATGGCAGGTAGAGTTAAAAATAAAATCGTACGTTTCATATGTATTTCCTCGTAATTAAACCTTTAATTTTGGTACAAATTTAAGCAATTTGAGGGGAAAAATCAAGTGATTTCTACTAATCTGTTCAATCCTCTTCGGTGTCTATCTCCAGAGGAGCTTTCAGATGAGGATGTTTTGCCCTGAAAATGCTCCGGTAGCAGAAGATCACCAGTGCGATGATAACTACCCAGGAGATGACAATCATAACCCATCCACCGGTATTCATCGTATCTCCTCCTTTTTAATAAAGCGGCCTCTACGCCGAGCGATAATCAGCAGGATGACAATTGCTGAGCCTGTTGCCACAATTATGAATCTTGTGGCCCAGACGGTCAATCTGTTTTCCGGAGGAACGTTCTGAAGCGTAAGAACAGGTATGCCCTGCTGGATGAACCAGGTAATCAAAATGGCAAAGAGGGCGGTTGGGGTAATATACTTCATTACGAATCCAAAGAACCGCGGCACTTTCAAATCGGCTCCGGTATCCAATTCACGAAAGCCTTTTGTCAGTCCGAAAACCCAGGCGAACATAACTATCATGATGAAGGCATTCAGCACGGGGAAGAGTGTACCTGCCCAGAAGTCAAGTTCGTCCATGCTACCACGTGCGAGGGTGAAAATGATAAAATTCGTCACCACAAAACCTACTCCCGCGATGGCAATTACCGATTGGCGGCGATTCCATTTCAACTCATCTTCGAGGAAGGTAATCATGGGTTGTATCAGGGATACCGACGAGGTAATGCCCGCGGTAAAGAGGAGAATAAACCAGAGGAAACCGATGATCGGACCTCCGCCCATCTGATTAAAAATCAGAGGCATGGTTACAAAGCCCAGGTTAAAAGATCCACCCTGGGCGACTTCCTGGGTTCCCATAGCTCCGAAGAAGATGAAAGTTGCAGGAATGACTATGGTTCCGGCTAAGATCACTTCGAAGAACTCGTTGGTTGAGTTAGCCGTCAGTGAAGACAACGCCACGTCATCACGAGCCCGCAGATAACTGGCATAAGCCATTATAGCGCCCAAACCTATGGAGAGGGTGAAGAACATCTGTCCCGCAGCAGCCAGCCAGACGGAAGCATCCTTCAAGATTTCAAAATCAGGGTTCCACATGAATCCCAGACCATTCAAGAAACTCTGCTCGGGATGATCGGGATGCGCGTCTAAAGTAACGACTCTGACGAGGAGGATCAAACCGATAACCAACATAATGGGCAGGGCAACTTTATTCAGCTTTTCTATGCCCTTGGTCACACCTTTATATATGAAATAGAAGTTGACGATGAAGACTATTACAAAGAAGAAGTACGCCGTCCAGATACTCCCGAAAAAGGAATTCGATTCAACTCCCTGAAAAGCGGACAGGAAAGAGCCCATCTGTTCCGGGCCGGTGATATGATTGTACTTTCCGAATAACGTGAAGAAGGCGTACGCCAGGGTCCATCCTTCTATGTATGAGTAATAGAAGAAGATGCAGATGGGTCCGAGCAGAGCTATAACTCCAAGATATTTCGCCCACCTTTTTCTGCCGCTGATCAGATGGAAAACGCCGGGAGCAGAACCGTGACCGTGATGACCACCATAGCGCCCAATAGTCCATTCGACCCAGGCCAGGGGGATCCCCAAGAAAATGAAAGCCAGAAAATAGGGAATCATGAAAGCGCCACCACCGTTGGCTGCAGCCTGAACCGGGAAACGGAGGAAGTTGCCCAACCCGACTGCGCTGCCCGATACCGCCAGGATTACACCCATCCTCGATCCCCAGTTTTCGCGAGAGTTGTTTAAATTATTCGCCATAATAAACACTCAGTCAGATTTGAAGAGAAAAAGGATTGAAGTTGGTTTCTGTATCGTAAACGTCTATCTCTTCGCGTCGCTTTAAAAAACCGACCAGTCTGTAGGTGGCAGGCGTGGCCAGAACTTCTATACCGACTTTGAAAATATAGTTGGATATGATGATCGAAACTAAGAGATCTGAGGAAAACGTCCCCGCGAAAGCGATTACACAGAAGAGCACGGTGTCAACTCCCTCGCCCACCAGGGTGGAACCGATGGTGCGGGTCCAGAGGAATTTCCCTTTCGTCCAGATCTTCATCTTGGCCAGGATG
>CBDUWK010000368.1:0-3270 GCA_965370905.1 uncultured bacterium
AAGCTGATGATTTATCTGATGCTATTGAAGAGAAGCTATCAGAACGAGCTAATCTCAAGGCGCAAATAGAAGATCTAAAAAGAGAAATCGATAACAGGACATTACCTCTTGACTATCGACCAGAACAGTATAGCGAAGAAGAAAATCATGAGCTTCTTGAACTTGCGCATCGCATTATGGCTCTAGAACACAGTAATAAGGACCTAATTTGGATAGAAAATATATTAAACGCACAATATTACTTTGCAGTAGAATTAAATAGAGATCAAATAATAAAAAAACTTGCATCTTTACACCAACAACGGCGCACCGATATAATCTCATGTTGGGGTTGGATAAAGAAACATCATACTCTTATTAAATCTGGTGTTGCGAACCTATATAAACCGTATCAATGTGAATTAGGATCGCATAGTAAAAAGCAAGACTTGCGTAGGAAAGTGGATCGTGAATTTTCGACTCTAAGGGCTTTTTTGCCTTCTTATAATTTACAGAAAAATTCTGAATACTTATTCCTCGAGCATGAAAAATATAGTAGACCCGACTTTATTGTTTCTGATCTCGAAGGTAAACAGTTAGGGATTGAAGTAACAGACGCATATATAAATGATGTTGCGGCAGATGATGAAGGAGAAAGAAAGGATTCATTCGATTTTTTGCATTGTGAATGTGGTCTTGAAGATTTTTTCATCAGCTTCCCAGCTGGTCTATATCCTCATTTATACTGGCAGAACAAAACAGATGAGATTAAAGAAACGTTTAAAGACGAAATTGTTCCTTATGCTAGATCTAAAGGGGGAGAACCTAAGAGGTGGGACTTATTTGGCGTAATTGTTGATGTAAGACCAGGAGAAAAATTAATTGAACTATCAACAGAAAAACTTAACTTACCGTATTTTGGTGATTATTTTGAGAGATCATATGCAGATGTAATAAATAAAAGAATAGACATTAAGATCAATAGATCAGAACCTGAGTTCAAACCATCAATTCTTGTAATTCGACCTATTCTCGACTATATCACAAATGATCATGTAACAATTAAAAAACATATTTGCAAATCCGCTTCGGTCGATAAAATGGCAAATCATTTTAAAGAAATATGGTATATTCATAATTTTAATGCAATCCAAATTATACTAGAAAATCTTAAGGATGAGAATTAAATCTTTCGCTTTCATTTGCCTCCTCCCCACCCTTCTATTAGCCCAATCTCCCTTTTTACCTCCATCCCATCCGGCGTACGAATTTCTGGATCGGATGGAAACGCTGGGAATGCTGAATTATCCTCTGATGGGATCGAAGCCGGTTTCTCGAGATCGTATATCCGAACTGCTGGATGAGGTTCTGGTTGAGTTGGAGGCAAATCCGAATTTACTTTCCCGCATCGACCGGGAGACTTTGGCTGTCCTTAGATGGGAATTCACCCGTGAGGCTGAGAGGTCTGACCGAGAATCGCCACCCGCATCTCATCCTGAGGGTGAATCCAGGTTGCAGGGGATTAATGACTGGATGACCTCGAAGAATTGGTTCACGAAGACTTTTTATGACAACGGCATCAACCTCTATTCGTACACAACCGAAGATTTCGATGCCTATATAGATCCGCGCGGATCGGCGCGGATAATTAGACAGGAAGGTGAAGATGAGCCGATCGTAATCACCGCTGTTGGCATACGTTTTCGCGGAACCATTGGCAATGACCTCGGCATTTATCTCGATTTTTTAGATACCACCGAACGCGGGCGCGGACCTTACTGGGACAGGACGCAGCTCTACGAAGACCGCACCGGCTATGTTGGTAACGTTAAAGGAGACGAGTCCATCAACTATGACGTTACCGATTTCGATCTCGCCATCGGAAACAATTTGATAGAGCTTCACGCTGCCAAGATACCGCTTCGTTGGGGGCCGGGCCACAGCGGTCAGCTTTTACTATCAGATTGGGGCACTTCCTTCCACCAATTTCAAGCCATCTTTAAAATGGGTTCTCACCTGCGTCTGGTATACCTGTTCGGTTCGTTAAAATCCTACCCGGAAATCGCAGATACTCTATATATGAGCGCAGGCTACTACCGCACCATTGAATCCACTAAATATATTGCAGCACACCGGCTGGAATGGAATCCTCACAGACGCCTCCGTTTAGCTTTTGCCGAAGCAGTTGTATTCGGTGAAAGAGATCCGGAATTAGCTTACCTGATCCCCATAAACTTCTTTTATTCTGCGGAACATGACCTGGGCGATGAAGATAATGCTCTCTTATCGCTGGATGCTTCCTGGATTCCTTATCCGCACTGGAAATTGTACGGAGAATTCCTCATCGATGACATAACCTTCGATAAATTGGGCAGTGATTATTTCGGCAATAAGTTGGGATGGCTGGGAGGACTTTTCTTAGTAGAGCCGGCGGGATTCCGTAACTTTGACGCAACATTCGAAATGGCGCAAATCCGCCCCTTCGTGTATTCTAATCGGTATCCCATCAACGTCTATACGCATTGGACCTCTTCGCTGGGATACAGGTATCCACCCAACTCACAGCTGATCTATGCCGCGCTTCGCTACCGCCCCCACCGCCGAGTTCAAATACAGGTTGAATGGACTAATCACAGGCATGGAGCCAGTACCGAGGATGAAAACGTCGGCGATGTAATAACTATACCGCAACAATATGGCGCTCCTGAGAATGCTCCTTTCTTAGGTGGGACCCTTGAAAAAGTGAACTGGGTCAACGTATTATGCGACTATGAGGTTTTTTTGGGACTTCACATCTGGGGCAGAGGCACATGGTTGGACCCAGATGGTAACAATTTCTGGGAATGGGAGATGGGATTCAGGTTGAACTGAGAGATCCGTATTCGCGGATTTACTCAGATTATGTCGGGGTCAGGAACGACTCCGACTACGGAGAATAAAAGCCCGGTAGTATATCGGGCTTTGTTTATACCGCGTTAAATAAAGTAACATTTATTCTTATCCTTAATCTTCTATCACAATCCTACCATCCTTATAGGACGATACCTCTCCGTCCTTCGAAAAAACTCTTTCAATCACTTCCCGGTCGATCCAGCCGAGGTCGGTTACTTCCCGATCTGCCAGACTGAAACCCAGATATTTTTCGCTGTGACCGACAACGTACTCATTAGTCACAATGCTGTACCTCTTCTCAGGTTGAACCTGGTTACCGCCTACGGTCAACTCGATTACTTTCCCATCGCTCCGCTTCGCCCGGTATCGCATCCCCCCTACCTGTAGAAGATCATCACT
>CBDUWK010000369.1:0-3264 GCA_965370905.1 uncultured bacterium
CACCCAGCACTGGTACGCTGGCCGCGATATTCGTACCTACCGTGATAGCCCAGAAGGCCAACTGATCCCAGGGCAGCAGGTAACCGGTGAAGCTGAGTATCAGGGTGAGCACCAATAAGATCACTCCGATCACCCAGTTCAGCGGACGTTGCGAATTTTGGAGTTCTCCTTTTTTATAGGAGCCGGTCAGAAAAACCCTGAACATATGTAAAAATACCGCGGCTACCATCAGATGCGCGGCAATACGATGCAGGCGGCGCAGGAACCAACCGAAACTGACGGCAAAGTCAATGTCTTTTATAGTCCAGTAAGCCCTTTCCACTGATGGTACATATAGAAACATCAGCACTACACCCGTTACAGTTAAGATCAGAAACAGCGTGTAGCTTATTGTTCCTAAGTAGAGTGAATAAGCGAAGGATAGGCTCTTTAACGTCACCCGGTTTGGGAACCAGTGCAGCAGGAAATTTGCAACAATTGAGCTGCCGGCTTCCCGGTTTGACTGAGGTCTCCAGGGCCAGATTAATTTTTCCCACAATCCTTGTTTTGGAAATAAACTCATTTACACCACCAATCTGAAATTGCGATCGACTTTTTTGGAAACGTCCACTACCAACTGGCCATCTTCCGGTGATATTTCCAACGGATGCCAACTTAAGGGTTTTGGCGCCGGACCCGCGAAATTGGTACCTTCATCACGGAATTTGGAGCCGTGGCAGGGGCACAGGAATTCACCCTTTGAAGTGTATTTTAACCCTCGCACTTCCAACTCTTTATCATGTTTGAAGGCGCGAAATTTGACTGTACAGCCCAGGTGGGGGCAAACCGCGGATATAGTATAGAAAGCGTTTCCGTCGCGAAATAAAAATATCTTATGTTCATCAAGAAAGATGACTCCCTGGGTGAAATTATCCGGAGCACCGATTTTGAACTTCTTGGGGGGTTCGTACAGGACATTCGGCGAGAGCGATCTGAGGTAAGGCCAGATCGACGCGATAAAACCTCCTCCAAATATTGCTGTAGCCGTCTTAATTATAAATGAACGGCGCGATGATTTTTCTGGGGTCATTGCAACTCCTCTACAAAACTGAATCGCTCCATCGTCATGGCATCCGTGGGACAACGGACTGCGCATAATCCACAGCGAATGCAGACCGTATCGTCCTTAAGTAATACAGTCAGAGGCTGAGCTTCATTATATTCGTAACTTTCCAGGGCGGTTTGTCTTTGTTCCTTCGGCAGGTCCACTTCTTCCAGAGGAACAAATCGAAGACAGCTTTCCGGACAGACGTCGGTGCATCGTCCACAAAGGACGCATTTCTCGGGATCGTATATCGTATCGATATGACACTGCAGGCAGCGCTCCGCTTGATGTCTGGCCTGCTCCTCCTCAAATCGCTGTTCAACTTCGGTAATGCCGGTGCGCCGTCCGGAATCGATCACCGCGGGCGAATTCCTGGTAACCTTTTCATATCCGGGAAACATCCGGTACTCTTCACTGGAAACCTTATCAATTTGAACTCGGACCTTCTTCCCTTTACTTGCCGACGATAAATACTCGTGAATGGATTGGGCAGCTTTCTTTCCGTTGGCAACCGCTTCGATCACGATACGGGGTCCGAAAGCGACGTCACCTCCGGCATATACTCCAGGTGCAGTCGTCGCCAAAGTATCCGGATCGATTTTTATCATGCCTGTCGGAGTTATCTCAATTCGATCCTCATCTGTAAGAAAACTGAAATCGGATTGTTGCCCGATAGCGAGAATGACCGCGGTGGTATCGAGTTTCTGAATTTGAGTCTCATCGAATTCAGGATTGAAGCGACCTTTATCGTCAAATACCCTCGTGCATGCTATTAATTCGATACCTTCAACAGAGTTTCCGCCTAATATCTCTTTTGGCCCCCATGAAGGCAAGAATTTGATGCCTTCATCGGTCGCATGTTCAAGTTCTTCTTTTGCCTGGACAGCCTGAGCAGCCGGCAACTCCTCCCAGGATTCAAGTGAAACAACAGTGACCTCCGTCGCGCCCGATCTCAGAGCTCCTCGAGCAGCATCCAAGGCTGGCTGAGTTATGACGGCTTCTGCTGTCGCTTCGATTTCTTCCATCGGTTGATAAAATTCCCGTACCGCTGTTCTGGCTGCATCGATGGCTACTGAACCGCCACCGATAACAACGACTTTCTCACCGAGATTAACATGATATCCACGGTTTAAATTCAACAGGTAATCGATCGCCTTGATGACGCCGTCTTTTTCGTGACCCGGCACATTCAGATCGCGGCCACGCATGGCACCAACGGCTAAGAAGAAAGCTTCGAATTCATCCTCACGCAGTGTACGCAAGTTAAAATCTTCAGTCAGGGGAGACTTGCAACGAAGGGTAACTCCCATGGTCTCTAAGGTTGCTACTTCGCGGTCAATAACACCGCGCGGGAGTCGATATTCCGGGATGCCGTAACGCATCATACCACCAGGATGGTCCAGTGCCTCAAAGATGGTAACGTCATAGTTCAACAGAGCCAGATCGTGAGCGCAGGCGATACCGGCTGGTCCGGCCCCGATGACGGCAACCTTGTGATTTCGCTCTGAAGTGGACTTTAACTGGGACATGTGCCAGCCACGCCTGCATCCGGGATCAAGCACGTCTTCGGTTAAGCATTGGTAGGTGTCAGGCCTCTCAGATTCTGCGCCGTATTGTTCCGTTAAAAATCTTTTGAGCGGACGTATCGTTACCGGATCGTCCACCCAGCGGCGTCGGCAGGCATCCTCACATGGCGCAGCGCAGACGCGGCCACAGATCGAGGCTAATGGATTCGGTGAGCGCGCCACCAGGAAAGCGTCTTTATACTTGCCCTCAGCGATAAGCTGGACATACCGTCCCGAATCGGTACTGACGGGCAATGCTTCCATACAGGGAACGTTGCTCCGATACCAGAGCAAGTCTCTGAATACTGCCGGATATCGCTTCATAGGTAGTGAAGTGTATAAAGGATTTAAGATATTTATAAGTCAGTTCATTCTAATCGGGTTAATCTGCATTATCCCCGGACCTTGCCGCTAAGCGTTTTCTCTCATTCAAAGGTAATGTGCGTCGAAGGTCAGCTAAGGTAGTATTCAGCAGGAAATGGTCAATTTTTCTTTTGGGTTCATCCCAATGCTTATGGATAGGGCAACTCTCGTCCCCGGCACAATTGCCAAATCCAAGGATGCAATTGTCAGTCATGGTAGGATGTTCAAAAAGCAAAGCTATGTCATTCAAGG
>CBDUWK010000370.1:0-3255 GCA_965370905.1 uncultured bacterium
TTTTAAAGGAGCGCTGTTAGAATCACACACAAGTACAGAGAAAACGCAAATCCATATCATAAAAAATAACATAAGCTAATCTCCAGTAATACCTTTCTCTTTGTAAATATTAAGAACCGTAATCAAGGCTTTACTAAAGACAGAATCTTCTTCCACCTTCACCCACACAATTCTCTCATCCCTGCCAAACCACGAAATCTGCCGTTTGGCAAAGCGCCGCGTATTACGCTGAAATAACCTGACCATTTCATCGTAATCAATCTCACCTTTCAGATACTGTATAACTTCGACATAGCCCACGCTGTTCAGAGCATGGTATCTGTCAAAAAAGTCAGGACTGTCGAGGTCCTGACCCGCAGTGATTCTTTTCACCTCATCGATCAAACCCGCTTCCATCATATGCAGACAGCGCTTATTTATTCGCTGGTAAAGTTGCTCGCGCGGCCATGCAAGCCCAACCATAACCGGCCGATAGGGAGGCGGATTCGATTTCTGCCTGCGTACTTCGCTAATAGGCATCCCTGTCAGAAAATAAATCTCCAGCGCCCTCTCAATGCGGCGATAATCTGAGGACATTATCTTTTCAGCGCCTTCAGGATCTACCTCCTTCAATCTATCATAGAGCTTATTCACACCTTCAGACTCAGCCTGGGATTTCAACCTTTCCCGAATTATGGGATCAGCCGATGGTCCTTCGAAAAAATCGTCCGCCAGCGCTGATATATATAGCCCTGATCCACCCACAACCAAGGGCACTATTCCCTGGTCATGTAACTCCTCGATCTTTGCGCGCGCCTGCCTCCCATATTCCCCTGCGCTGAATTTAGTGTCAATATCCAGGCATCCTACGAAATGATGTTTGACTTTAGATTGTTCCCCGGCGGTGGGCTGCGCTGCGCCGATCTCCATGCCTTTATATATCTGTCGTGAATCGGCTGAAATTATCTCCGCTCCGATCACCGCAGCAATTTCTATGGCGATTGCAGTCTTACCAGATGCTGTAGGCCCCACTAAAAAGGGAACCTTTCTCTTGCTACGCTCTGCCAAAGCGCCGCTCCAGCTCACTTAATGTCAACTGCATCAAAGTGGGGCGTCCATGCGGACAGGTGAAGGGAAATTGTGTGGTGAAGAGTTGATCTATCAATCCGTTCATCTCATTTAAGGTTAGAGTTTTTCCGAACTTGACCGCAGCACGGCAGGCGAAAGCTGCGGCTAACTGTTCGGTGCCGGGATTCTTTGCGAAACCTCTCTCCTCCAGTTCATCCAGGATGTCGAGAACGAGGTCCTCTTCGTTGCCTTCTTTAATGCCCTGCGGCAATGCTTCCAGTACGAAGCTCTTTTCTCCAAATTCACGAATTGTTATTCCCAGCACCTGTAGATCGTCCAAAACGCCGCGCAGTTGTTCCGTTCTTTCGCGATCCAATTCGATTATCTTGGGAAAGAGTAGCTGCTGTCCGTGCAAGCTCCCCCCGTTAAGTGCTTTTAAGGCTTTCTCATAGAGAATGCGTTCGTGTGCAGCATGCTGATCGATAATGGCTATGCCGCCTTTAATTTCAGTTGCGATGTAGCGCTGATGGAATTGATAAACCCTGGTCCTTTCGGAAGGAGCCTCTATGACCGCATCCCTGCCACCTCCAGCATCACCCTGTTTATCGCCGTCCGGAGTTCCAAAGACAAGCTGGTAAGCTTGTGGCGTAAAATTATCCATTTGGTAATCGAGTCGAGGGAAAGAGTGTGCAGGTTGTCCCCTGGTAGGTATCACCGCAGGATGGATTGGTTTGCCACCTTGTGGGGAAGTGATCTCTCCGGTCTGTTGGTCAAGGTTTTCTCCCTGTTGAAGTGCAATTTCTCTAAACGCACTGACACCCGCTCTCTGCAGTGCTTCTTTGACACTCCGGTTCACCAGGTTGTAGATTTCGCTTTCGCGGCGGAATTTCACCTCCGACTTGGCGGGATGAACGTTGACGTCCACCTCTTCCGGGGGAATATTCATAAAAATCAGGTAGAAGGGGAATTTCCTCTCCTCGATCAACGGTCCGAAGCCTGAAAGCACTGCATGACCCAAAAGCCGGTTCTGTATCCAGCGCCGATTTACGAAGAGGTGCTGATCGCCTCTGGATCGACGCGCTATCTGCGCCGACCCCACGAAACCTGACAGCTTCACCCTGCCTTCTTCCCCTGAGATGGGGAAAACGTGATCGGCTAATTCATTGCTGAAGACTTCCAGTATCCGGTTCAGAATAGATTCCGGGGGGAGGCGGTAGACGTCCTTGCCGTCTTGCCGGTACGACCAGCGCACAGCAGGATAAGCCAGAGCATATCTTTTAAATACTGCCAGAAGGTGTCCGTTTTCAACGCCTCTTGATTTGAGAAATTTCTTACGGGCGGGTGTATTGTAGAACAGATCGCGCACAGTTATGGTGGTGCCTTCCGGCGCTCCCGAATCGACCACATCCTGGATTTTGCCGCCGTGAAGTCGAAGAGTGTGGCCTGAAAGGCTGTCGGATAGTCTGCTGGTCGCCTCAACGCGAGCTACCGATGCTATCGCCGATAGAGCCTCACCTCGAAAACCCAACGTCCTGATGGCCAGTAGATCTCCCACTTCTGCTACTTTACTGGTAGCGTGCCGTTCGAAGGCTAACAGAAGATCCGCCCGGCTCATTCCACTACCGTCGTCGCTGACGCATATCTGATCGCGCCCTCCGCCTGCGACGGTAACTTCGACTGAGTCAGCTCCCGCGTCCAGCGCGTTCTCAATCAACTCTTTTAAGACCGAAGCCGGACGCTCCACGACTTCTCCTGCCGCGATGCGATTGTAAACTTCCTCGGAGAGAAGATGGATTTTCCGTCTGTCTGTAGCCTCTTCGATGGTCATCCGGTAAATTAAAGGCGTTAGATGTTGTTCCCCACTGCCTCGGTTATTTCACCCCACAGCTTGTTTTTCGCCCTGTCGATCTCACCGATTCTCTTCTCAGTTTCGATCCGGAAGGGCATCTCTTCCGGTAGTCCGGGCAGATTTATTTTTACGTTATATGCAGCTCCGTCTATAGCGCTGCAGAGTAGGAGTCCTGCCACACCCGCATCCGAGGCCGAATTTTTGTTGCCTTTCAGGGCTATGGTCAGGGTCATCTCCAGGCCTCGTAAGGCTTTTTCCATAACGCTTAAGGGCACTTCCGTGGCTTTCAACGTGGCATCCTGAATCGCCTTTCGGCGGACGGCTTTCTCATCATCCGTTTCTTTGGGCATACCGAATGC
>CBDUWK010000371.1:0-3242 GCA_965370905.1 uncultured bacterium
CAAGTATCGCAAAGGCAGGATGATCTCCATATTCCTGGAGAATGTAATCTATCCACTCTTGGATTACGCTGTCGGGTTGTGCTGTACTACCACCGATCAGTATCTCCAAATACGGGCATAACTGGAATTCCTGCGCTTCAGCTATAGAGAGCATTTCATTGAATCTTTGATCTTCAAATCCATTCGGTCCCCACCACGAACAGACAAAGACGTCAATTCCGGCGAATTTTGCCTTTTGGATGTGGCGTTCCAATGTTCTGGAGTCATTACTCAGATATTCACCAAGTGCGGATCTATCTGTGAAGTGCGAGATCCTGTTCCACCGATTCTGGTTATAATACCAGGGGTAGTAGAATGTCCATAACCGGTTAGGTTCTGGAAACTGTGGCACTCCAATCTCTTGTTGTGCCAACCTTGTTAATCCTGAAATTGTTTTCAAGACAGGTTGTTGTCCCAAACCGACAGTCAAACAGGAGCAGATTGCCAGCAATAACGATAATGTTATAATCCTTTTCATTTCCTCTCCTTACTTGTTTATTCTTCTTGTTTTAATTCGTCCGGTATCTCCATTTCAACTCCCATGTGATTGGACTGACTAGCGTACATCAGTACGGCCTCTTTGTTTTCGATCCAACCGTTACCATCTGCAATCTTCGCTGGCTGCGTGATGGAATGCAGATAGTCGCCCCCTAACCAGGATCGTCGACTTCAATAGCCTGTGTCAATATATCGGATTTATTCTTTTCAGTATCGCGGTCAAGCCGGTTCGTTTCTGACATCAGAGGTATATAGTTAAGGCAGTATTTGATGTTTCACTGGATTATATATGAATAATAGTGTTTAGGTGAGCTCAGCTACATAAAGGTCGGATCGTCCATTAGTAAAGCCTAAGTACTATTATTTTCCGTGTCGGGTGCCCCACAGCTCTGCTGTGGGATCGTTCCCACCCACTAAAACCAAAACCCCAATTATCCTCTTGACTTTCCAGGCTCTGTTCCTTATATTATATATAGTAGCATATATACAACATACTGTTGCCTGCCTTTCAGATCCGCCATTCGTAACACCGGTTACTTCCAATTTCAAGGCTTTTTACATGCAATCTCAATCCCGACAAATCTGTCATAGCCGAATGCGGTTCGCAGCTCCCAATGAGGCAGGCGACCCCAACGCGTGTCTATTTGCCGAAAATATTCTTCAGGGCGTCGTCCAGGGCGTCCTCAAGTTTGTCTTTGGTTTCATCTTCGAGTTTCTTGAGTTCTTCCTTGGCTTTATGTTCCAGCGCTTTCTTCGCGGCGGCTTCCACCTGCTTCTGATCTAAGGTTATAGTAGGGTTCTTGGCGGTTCCTCTGATCAGCAGGTCGAGATTTACCTTCCCCTGGTCATCTTTCAGGTATTCGACGATATCTCCAGCCAGACCCGTGATCTTCAGCTTTTTAACCTGTTTTTCCGAGAATTTCACCTTCAGTTTGAAATCCATGGTGCCGTCTAAGATCCCCTGCGATCCGGACAAGACGATATCATTTTCTCCGGCCTTTATCTTAGTCTTACTCAGGGTTACGCGGCCGTTTTCCACCTTCATATCTCCCGTCCAGTTCTTAAAGATCAATTCCCGAAATTCCTGTATACCGGTGAAATTAGCCAGCGTGTTTGTCAGAGGATAACCGACGATGCGGCCATCTTTAATCTTAACTTTACCTCCGCCATTGAGTGAATTCGGATCGAGACCGAGAGTGTCATTAAGAGTTCCCTTCATCGTACCGGATAAACTGAAGCCACCGAAGATTTTGTCTCCAAAAGTGGTGAAATGCGGGAGCATCGAATTTGCCTGGACGCTTTTAATGTCAAGTTTCAGATCGAAGGGGATCTTGTCCTGAGACCGGAAATCGAGTTTGCCCTTGGTAGTAAGTGAACCGTCAAAGCCTTTGAGGGAGAAATTTTCCAGGGTTAACACCTGATTGCGCAGCTTGACTTTTCCCCGCACGTCACTGAATTCGAATTTCTCGGTGACCAGTTTGCCAATGGTGGCTTTGATATCTGCATCGATATCAGGAAACATCAGGTCAACTTGAGGCTCTTCCCCACCCTTCCCGGATTCGGTTTGTGCGGACTGCTGCATAATATCGGCGGTATGGAGCTGTTTCGATTTCAGGGTCATGGAAGCGTGGGGTTTTCGTCCGGAGGCGGCCTGGTCCAGCACCAAGCCCATATAGTTACTCAACTTCAGATCGAATCTCAGATCGGAACTCCCGATAACCATTTTGAATTTTTTAGCTTCAATGCGCTCATTATTAAAGGTGAGAGTTCCGCTCAGATTTTCCAGAGGTTTATCGAGATTAGAGGTTTTTACGTTTACCTTTTTGAACTCTATCTTGCCGCTAGCTTTCATCTTGGTAGGATCGGCGGCCTTGCCATCGATTTTTACGTTGGCTGTCACAGAACCGCTAAGTTCCAGGCCCTTTTCGAGGGGGTAATAGTCCTTGACCTCAGACAGGTTCATGCTGCCGTTAAACGTGCCGGAAATCATGGGATCATCGAAATTGATCACGCTCAATTTGCCACTCAGGTCGCTCGATCCCAGAGAAGCTGAGAAAGCGCTTATCTGCATTTTTCCGGGGGCGGTTTTTTGACCGGTAGAGGCCGGTTGAATGAAACTGCCGGATAGATTTATATTGGTTACAGCTTGGGGCAGATCGGGGTACTGGATGCTGCCGTCGCTTACACTGAAGGTGCCTTCGACTGCAGGTTGTTTATCCGATCCAACTGCTCCCTTAACAGTCATCGCGAACTGGAATTTCCCCGTGCTGGTAAGTCCTTCCGATTCCTTCAGGAACTCTTTTGGAACCAGGGAGAGCAACTGTTCGATATCAGCTCGCGTGGAGTTAACGGAGAGGTCCAATTCAGGTTCTGTCTGGATGTTGGAGACAGATCCCTTGATATCCAAGGCGATTTCGCGGATGGCGACCGACACCGAATCGATGTAGAGTTTATCTTCATTTCCGCGGAAGGTCATGGCCATGGAGGCTTCCAAAGGAAGTTGGGAAATTAGATCGCTTTTAAGGGATCCATAACTGATACCGTCCGAAGTAGCCTGACTGCTGAAATGGACGTTTTCTCCACCCTCGGTGATCACTGCGGTCAGACTCTGGTTCAAGCCGGCGACATGGACTCGCTGATCGCCTTGGACGTCCACGAACTCGATGATTCCATCAATGATGCTGAAATCGGACAGAAACAGGGCG
>CBDUWK010000372.1:0-3235 GCA_965370905.1 uncultured bacterium
CACCACCCCCGCCATCCCAATGGATCCACTCCTCCTGGTAAATATCATTCCAGGTGTGATCTTCACAGATGTTCATGGTGCAAACGGTGGGAATTAAGCAGATGCGGCCTAAAGCAGCTCGCATGTCGGAGTATTCTCCGCAGTTGCCGCAGTGGAGAGTGTAAATTCTCACAGGTTGGATAGGTCTTTCTCCGCCCGCACCAAAGTCCATCACGTCATCGATCCACTTATTCATAACTTCGACTGCGTCGGTGATAGTGGTATCTGCCGTTTTATCCCAGAGGAATTCACAGTCGTTCCATTGTTCAGAAAGCAGTGGATAGCCTTCGTCAGCGTGATTCCAGAGGTAATTCCGCCAGAAAACTCCCCACGGCGGCGCTTGTTCCTGGCCACTGGCAGGGTTAATGTAGGCTGGATTTTCATCTGACAATTTGGGGTGTACGATATACCAGTAGTAGTATTCGCGGTCAAGCTCAACTTCGACAGTATCACCGTTTTCTTCAATCACTTGATAGATTACAGTCGACCAGTAATCGTCATCGTTGGAATCGCCGTAATCCACAATCTCCACAAAATGCAGGGAATCATCTACCGTGTAAACGTCCGTAACGTTTTCACTAATTATACTGTTTACCCAACCGCCTAAAATCCCCGGCGCAATGTGTGCGACCAGGAAGGCGATTTCATCCACATAGGGGTCGGAAGCGTCGAGGATATTCTGAGCGGCAACGTCAGCTACGAAGGAGTACAAAAAACGGCGAAAGTTATCGTACAGATCGGCACGCAGCCAGGCAGGCGCTCTATCTATGGCGGCTTGTTGCGTGGCGGATAATTCCTCGTTGGGATCTATGATTTCGAGATTCTGAGTTGTTGGATCGAAGGCAATAGCCAGATGTGCTAATGCCGGAATGAAGGTGTTGATGGTTTCTGATTCGATCAGAACCCAATCATCCAGTCCATCGAACCAGGGGGAAACGTATTCGGCATCATCCGGTTCAACTTGAGCAGGTGGTGCACCAGGCGTCGCCAGAGAGATGGTAATCGGTCCTCTCTGGGGGATAAGTTCGAGACCGGTTACGCCGGTTTGGTCCTGTGCATATGTAGAGGAGACTGAGATGATACCGAAGATAATGGAAAACAATGAGATTTTTTGCATTAGATATTTCATAATTATCACTCGTACTTGTTTTATTTTAGTTGAACATTTTGACCATCATTACCAGTATGAATTGTCTCGCTCATCTCAGGAAGCAGACTTTTTTAGTCAGTTCAGTACTTCCCGATTTCATCTGCACCAGATAGATACCTGAAGCAATGGTCTGACCATGATTATTCATCCCATTCCAGCTAATGGTATATCTCCCCGGAGTGTACTTATCGTCCGTCAACGAGGCTACTTCCTGGCCGAGGAGATTGTATACAGAAATAGTAGTTCTCCCCGAAGCAGGCACAGCAAAGGTGATCTCGGTTTCGCGGTTAAAGGGATTGGGGTACGGTGTGTTTAGGGCATATTCTCTGGGCAGTTCATCAGCAGGTGCTTCACCAATAACCGGAGTGGAATTGCGATAGATATTTACAATTGCGTTGACCATAGGTCTATTGATGGAAAGCTCCCGGTTCGAGAAGATGCCGTACCAGGGCTCATTCGTAGGCAGAACGAAATCAACTACGCCCGAAGTTGTTTTGAGCGCGTTAGCGAATCCTTCTGCCGGCTCTATTGCTTCGTAGGCTGCATAGTTTGCTCCGTTCAGGATGAAGAAATCGGCGCATCCGGTGTTCATCTTTTCTACGAAATCATTGGGGTAACCAAAGTTGGTGAAATACGTACCATATACGGACTCGTACTCTACTTGGTACTCGATCTCCATTTTATAGTCATCCAACGGATTGGGGTAGACCTGAGCGGGTGAAATTTCCAGGTTGGGAGTGCAATCATCAAGAGTATATTCCCAATAATACGCCTGCCCCGGGAGCGAGGCGGTAATCACGGAAACTGTCTGGCTGGGAATTATCGGATAGCTGCCTAAAGGCCCGTCCACTCTGAGGTAGAAATTCTGATCATCCCCCAGAACAAAGGAGACCTCACCCTGCGAATTGGTAATTCCCCAGGTGGCATAATACTGATATCCACCACCCCAACCATCGCTGTACACTTTGATTCTGGTACCATCAGCGGGTTTGCCCAGCGAATCGTAAATGGTGACGTTCAGGGTGCAGAGATCGGCGCTGTAGCGTTCAGTCACGGTCCAAACGTAGCCATCACCCCGCCAATTGAAGACAGCCGATAGCGTTTTACCCCAGCTATTTTCGTACATCAGGGGATTATTCAGGGTACCGTCCCAGTGGATCCACTCACGCTCCCAGATTTCATTCCAGACGTGATCTTCGCAGAGGTTGGAAGCATTAGCGGTGGGAATCAGCGCGGTGCGGCCTGCTGCTCCGCGCATATCCTGATATTCGCCGCAATAACCCATATGAACGGCATAAATCCTTACTGGTTGAATCGGTCGAGGTATGGTATCTATCCCCCAATCCATGACGTTGTCGATCCACTGATTCATTATATCGACGGCGTCAGTAGCAGTGTTGGTTTTATCCCAGTAGAATTCACAGCTATCCCACATTTCACTGTAGAGCGCATACCCGGAATCAGCGTGAGTCCAGAACCAGGAACGCCAAAAAACTCCGGTCGGAGGAGCGGCGGGGGCACCGGTACCGGGATCTATGTAAGTGGGGAGTTCATCGGAGAGCTTGGGATGAACCACAAACCAGTAATATTTGTCACGATCGATTTCCACTTCCACGGTATCGCCGTTTTCCTCGACAATCCGGTACTGAGCTGTGGTCCAGTAGTCATCATCATTGGAATTGCCGTAGTCCACCAGTTGAACATACTGCAGAGTGCTGTCTACCGCATATACCCATGCGGCGTTTTCCAGCAATAGTTCGAAATTGATAACGCCACTCAACAATCCGGGAGCAATGTGGGCGACCTGGAAGGCGACTTCGTCCACATAGGGATCGGGAGCGTTCAAGATTTCTTCTGCCGCCCAATCGGCAATCATGGAGAAATCGAAGCGACGGAAGTTGTCGCGCAGATCTTCGCGCAGCCAGGCTGGGGCACGCTCGAGGGCTGCCAACTGGGTTGGCGATGATTCCTCAGTGGGATCTATGAAGCTCAATTCTTCTGAGGCAGGATCGAAACAGATGCCGAGGTGTCCGGCTTCGGGAACTG
>CBDUWK010000373.1:0-3226 GCA_965370905.1 uncultured bacterium
CACTTGTACTCTTTGCATTTAGCGATACGATCGGATGCCAAGATAAGAAGAGCAAGAAGTTTGGAAGATGGCTGGGTTACCCGCCACGGCTGAGAGAGTTGAACCGGTCATGGGAACTCCTTATTAAAACCAGTTTACAGTATAGAGCTTAATTAATAGCACGTTTGTTCTTAGAATGCAAGGGTGAAATGGGGAAATTTAAACAAAATACCACTTTGGGGGGTAAGGTCTGGGGTGGGGATGATTATTCTTTATCCCATCTTGAGCGTCTGGATAGGCTGACCTCTGTTTTCGGATAGAGTATCGTTAATTGTTTAAGATGAGGTTGTAATTACAGCAGTGCTAATTTTGCACAGAGATGCAATACGTATTATCAATAAAATAAAACCCCGCAGGTTTCAACCCTCCGGGGTATTCTATTTTAAAAAGCAAAGTGAAGAATCAGTGAATCTGGAGAAAATTTCGGAATCCCATCCCAAGATTCCCCATATCTTATCGTTTCAGCGTTTGACAATCGGCAAGAAAATTGAGTACGGTAAATAGGACCAGATTCGCCCGCCGCTTAGCCACCTGGCAGTTGTGCCGATATAGAGCAGGTCATCGTAAACCACGAAGTTGCCATTCCAATAATGTCTGACCGATTCCGATTCTCCTCCAAAAGCATGCCAGCCTACACGTTCCCAGTCGTTTAACTCACCCGTCGATGAACGCCAGACTTCCATGCCTCTGGTCTGGTTATTATTCGAAAAATTAAAGTTATTGACGATGGCGTAGAGCTGGCTATGATAAACGATCAACCCGCCGACGCCCCAATTGTTCGGATCGCCGAAGCCGCCATCTACTACTTTCTCCCATGTCGTGCCATCCACCGAGCGCCAGACCTGAGCGCCATTCGAGAGGGGTAAGGTCGCATCATAATTCTGAATACCGGCATACAACTTTCCATTTAACTCCGCTAATGATATGATTCGTCGATTTTCAAGATCGCCAAAGCCATCCAAGTTAACCTGGGACCAGGTGGTTCCATCGGAGGTGCGCCACAGTTCGGCGCCTCCGTTATTCCAATTCGACATTCCGGCATACAGATTGTTAGAAAACACTTCCATGACCATGATCGCATCTGCTACATGATGGGAGGGGATGGCATCATCGAAAACTTTAGTCCACGAACCCAGATCGCCGGTAGTGCTGCGGTAAATTTCAGCGCCATGGTCGCTCGTATCCCAACTCCAGGTGCCGGCATACAGATAGTTCCCAAATGCCTTCATCGACATCACTTCCCCATTGGTGGTTGAACCAAAACCGCCATCCACCACCTTCTCCCAACTTCCATTTGTCGCGGTCGCACTACGCCAGATTTGCCCGCCATTGGTTCTATACTCATCTGCTCCGCTGTCATACCATTGATTCCAGGTGCCGGCGTAGAGCTTGCCATTGAATTCCGTGAAGACATCCACCCCTTCATTCTCACTCTCGCCAAACCCACCGCTCATCACCTGCGTCCAGTCCCCATTCTCAAAGCGATAAAGCTCAGCGCCATATTCATCCCAATTGGCAGCAGATGCGAAGAGTTGGTTATTGAAGACAGTCATCGACCATACGCCCCAATTGTAATGGTTGCCAAAACCGGTCACGTTGACCTGCCGCCAGCCTGGATAAGCGGAAGGCAAATAACGCTTAACCTGGTGGCTGAGCTCATCCGCAACATACAGATTTCCGCTAGCATCCACTGTCAAGCCTGTAACTTGCCGAAATATGCCTTGGAAACTGCCCCAGCCGTTCTCAAGACAGTTCAGGAAATTGCCCTCATTGTCATACACCTTGATATAACTTCCCCAGCTGGTGGAAATATATACCCGGTCGAGAGCATCGATTGCGATCGCAACTGGATTACTCAAGCGATCATAGGCAACGCCCGATACACCAGTGAGGCCGATCGATCGGAGGTAAACCCGGTTCACGTCGTAAACCTTTACGCTGTGGCTATCCCCGTCGACCACGTAGATCCTGCCAATTGAATCCACTGCTATATCCCTTGGCCTAAGGAATTGATTATTCCCTGTTCCACAACTGCCAAAGGAAACCATGTGTATCAGACTGCTATTGAAAATTTGGATACGACAGTTGTTCGTATCGGCCACGTATAGATTCCCATTCTTGTCCATCGCTACACCATTCGGGTAATCAAATTGACCATTGCCAGTACCATAACTACCTATACTGGCAAGGAATCCTCCGCTGCTGTCGAAGACCTGTATTCGATGATTTCCTGAATCTGCAACGAATACTCGCCCATCTTGCCCTACAGCAATCCCTTCAGGCCAAGCGAAGTGGTTGGTATCGTCGCCAGAGACACCGTTCTCGCCTATCTTCCAAAGAGGGGTTCCATCGGATTTGATCTTTACAATGCGCCGGCCGCGGCCCTCGCTGATATAAATGCTACCGTCTGCGGAAACGGCTACACCAGTGGGCGCGTTATAATGTTGTTGGTCGGTCAGGTAAGGAATACCCGTGGTGCCGTAAGTGAGGTTATAGATTCGGCTGCTGGTAAATTTTTGGATGCGGTGATTCTCATTATCCGCGACATACATGTTTCCTGAAGAATCCACTGCTACGTCTTGTGGCCAGCGAAATTCGTAAGAACCCGCTCCATACGTGCCACCGATTGTCGCTATCCAGCTATAAGGTGAACTGTTATTGAATACCTGCACCCTGTCGTTATTTGAGTCAGCAACAAAGATATAGCTAGCACTAGCTGCCACACCGCGCGGACTATCTAATGTCGTGTTCGTATTTCCGGGATTACCTGTGTTGCCTAAGGTAGCAAGATAAGTGATTGAAAGGGGATTGGTGATATTGAAGATTTGAACGCGATGGTTACGGCTATCCGCCACATATAATTTTGATCCATAAATCGCAATATGTTCCGGGCGGTATAAATTTAAGTTACCACTTCCGAACGAACCCAAGGTGGTGAGATATGTCCCGGCGCCGTTGAAGATTTGCACGCGGTGATTATTTCGGTCACTGATGTATATGTTCCCACTTGCGTCGAAAGCGATACCGTTCGGGCGCCAGAACTGATCATTGCCTGAGCCTTCGTTCCATTGTGATCCCAATGAGGATTGATAAACCCCGCTTGAGTTGAATTTAGCAACATGGTGAGCTCCTCCATCAACCAGCCAGATATTTCCGCCGCTATCCACACCGACATCTAAAATCCAAT
>CBDUWK010000374.1:0-3205 GCA_965370905.1 uncultured bacterium
AGAGCCGGCTACCATTCAGTTCAACGTCATAAAGCCAACTTTTGAGCATCACATGTTATTGGTGGATGAGACACTCGATGACACCATCTTCGAAGTACCAGGTACCCTGGTTACCGATTTTTGGTTAGATCTTTTGTCCACCCTCGAAGGAACGCTCGAGATTGACAATTATGTAATGGATGGTGTAGATGTGAGGCTTGTAGATAACTCATCGTCCAACACAAATCCTAATTGTCCGATCCCCCGTGCGCTCGTAGGTCAATACAAACTGGTAATTATATTCGCCGCTGATAATGCAGCCACGAATTCCACCTATATTACCAATAGGAACGACGTGCTCGCCGATTATCTGGATATGGGGGGTAACCTCTGGTTTATCGGTAGGCGTGTACTGAGTAGCGAGTTTGGACTCTCCACAAATATTGAGCTTCCAGTGCCTACTTTCCTGGCAGACTACATGCAGTTAGAAATCGGATTTTCCACCAATGTACCCCCTGCATTCCCTATCGAATTTACCGGCGCACTTCCGGTAATTCAAGATCAGTTTCCTGAACTGAAAGTTGATACTGCCAGGGTTGCCTTGATATTTGATCCGGCAAACACCACTCACGAGGCGTTGATGGAGGTTGATTGGTTCACACGTTCAGATGACGCCAACACGCTATATATCTTTAATTCCAATACAGCCGATACCGTTGTGACCAATCCATATGTTTACAGCGAAGATTCACCTGTGCTGCCAGCTGCAACTCAGGAGCAGGCTGTTATCCTTCCCCTTAACCCAGGGATATTGGCGGTCTACCGTGTGGAAAACTTTACTAAAGGAATACTGGGAACGATCGAGAGTTTCAATGCCGATACGATTAGAGTGAGCTATCAGGGCGAACCTTGGACCGACGAAGATGTGCTTCTGGTTGACTATAAGTACGATCCTATCTCTGACATGCATCTCAAACCGGTAGTAGTACGCTACGAGGCAACTCCCAGAGTCATTGAAACCATCGATCTCGGCGAGGGTCTTACCGCCACCATATATCGTTATTCGCTCGGATTCCGAACTTCGATCTTCTCCTTCCCGCTCTTCTTTATGGACAATTCCAACGGTGAAGTGGATGACCTCACTCGCACAATGTTAGAATGGTACTTCTATCCCACAATACATTGGTAGCTTTAAGCAAATCTGAAATTACGTGCAGAGGCCGGATAATCGTCCGGCCTCTTTTACTCATTGCTCTGGGAACGCTGCTCCTCGCCTGTATTGGCTATGTAGTTTCTGGAGGATTTCCCTGGGGAGTAGATGATGGCGTAAAGAGATTGATGGCACAGAGTTACGCACAATCAGGATGGCAAAGCTGCATAATCGTGCGGTCAGAGGATAGAACAGCAGATGAGTTCTTTCCTATTCCGGCTCCCTTTGCAGAGCCATCGAGTACCGGTTATCGCGGCATATTCTCTTCGCTATGGCCAGTTTTGGGTGGTATTTTCTTTACTTTTTTCGGTCAATTTGGTTTTTATTTACTGGCCGCAGCCGCGCTCCTCACCTTTATCTGGAGATGGAAAGTATTTGTTTCGGAAGATAGCAGGAGCATCACAATTATTTGGGCTGTTATCGTAATGGTAGCGCCGTTGCTATTTTACGGACTGACTTTCTGGGAACATTCATTAGCGCTTCTATTTCTTCTACCATGTTTCTATGCAATTAAAAAAGATAACAATGACCGTCTCGGATGGTTCCTCCCAGGGATTGCCCTGGGATTTGCTATTTACTTAAGACCTGAAATAGCTCTCCTCTATCCACTCCTGTGGATGGCCTACCTCCTTAGAAAGGAAAAAAAGGCATTAAGATTGTTATTCCTGACTCTGGGGATTCTGGCGATAATTCCCTTTACAATATTGCTTGAGTACGTAGTTACCGGTCATTTGATATCAGCTCAGGTTCCATATAATGTTGGTCTTACAATGGGTGCTGCAGGCGGAATGGATAGATTTATAAGAATTCTTATGTTCGCTTTCGATTCACCCTTACCGCATACCATTTTCGTGACTACTATTTTTGGAATAATTTTAATGACAATTATTTTAAAAAGAATGATCTATTCGGCTCTCGGCATTCCTGTATTAACTGTCGTTGCTCTTGCATGGTCGTATTTCAACCAAACCTCATTCGGAATGGTTGTCAGCAGTCAGGGATTGATTTTCGCTTTCCCCTGGATAATTGTCAGTCTATTCCCCCTGTCAGGACAGAGAAGAATTCAAGACCCCTTCTTTATTATAGGTTGGGGATTTCTTTTGTTGGCCTATCTTATCGGTCCAGATCATCCGGGCATGCACTGGGGGCCGAGGTTCCTGCTCCCTGCGCTGCTCCCGCTGGGATATCGTTCCGTAAAGATACTGAATCAGATGCCTGAGAAGTCTTCGATATTGATAATGTCAATAACAGGCATTGCGATGCTATTAAACGCGGGCACTTCCGTAATCGCATTAGCTGAAAGAGGCAGTGCCTGTCGAAAAACACAAATGGAGATTAAGGAAACAGAGTGTGAATTCCTGATTCTTGACCGATGGCATCAGGGCGCAGACCTTGCCCCGTTATGGGATGATTATGTTCTATTCTGGGTGCCCGGAGAGGCTGATCGTGAAGAAGTCCTGGTTTCACTCGCGAGTAGAAGTAATGACAGGAATATTTGTTGGATGGAATCGGATTCCGATTACGAGCTGAGAGATTACCCTATTGAGATTATTTCACAGAAATCTCTTCCGGGTGTGGGAGGATGGAATGGTGAATTACTTGAAATTGTGTTAGCGGAGCAAACTGATGAACGATGGGGGAGCGTCTTTTGGCATACCGGCAGGAGACGGGCAGAAGAAGGGAAGCTCACTGAGACATTGCAGTTCCTGAAGAAGGCTGCTGCTCTGCTCTCGGGAGATGCAGATCTTCATTATGATCTTTCAGTATGCCTGGGGCAATTGGGATATACAGATGAAGCGCTCGCAGAGCTGGAAGTAGCACTGAATTTAGATCCACAGCACAAAGCTGCAGGAAAGCTATGGCGCCAATTGGGTTTCCCCTGATAAATGACTCTCTATCTGCTCCATCAGGTTGCGGGCTTCGGTAAGGTTGGGGGCTAGCCGTACCGATTCCCTTAAATGATCCAAAGCCACACTTTCACATCCCATTCTGCCCAAGGCTAAGGCGAAATTGTAA
>CBDUWK010000375.1:0-3187 GCA_965370905.1 uncultured bacterium
GTCAGATCACAGCTGGACAAAACCGGAACAGCCCCTGTGCTGATGCTGGGGATCCAGCTTCCGCCATGATTACGGGAAGCACCAGGACAGATTTGGCTCAAGATATCGCTGTGGTGGATATGGGATTTCACTGGTGGCTGCGTACTGACGTGACGGATTGGTTAGACCTGGTTCTGTTGAATGAAACTGAATTACCTGAACTCGTTCAGAAAAGACAAATCCTATTGAGTTCGGATCTTTGTATCGGGATTCAACCCAATCCCTTCAATCCGACGACAGTTCTCAGCTATCAGTTGCAAGTTGCAAGTTGGGTGAACCTTTCTGTTTACGATGTGACGGGACGGCAGATGGCAGAATTGGTCAAGGGTATGAGAAATGCAGGAATACATGAAGTTACCTTCGATGCATCCAATCTTGCTTCGGGTGTGTATATTTATCAACTTGAAGCGGGAGACTTTAAGGCCAGCGGTAAAATGGTGTTTATGAAGTAAATAAGTAAGATAACGATAATACGGAGGATAAAATGAAACAAGCGATTATTGTTTTTTGCCTCTTATCAATGGTTGGCTTCGCTTCGGCGACAATTATCAATGTACCCGGAAGTTATCCCACGATTCAAGCGGGTGTTGATGCAGCCGCATACGGAGATACGATCCTGGTGGCGCCGGGTTTGTACGTAGAAAACGTGCAGCTGACCGGCGGAGTACACGCTGAAAACCTGACTCTGATGGGTTCGGGAATGGACGATACTGCGATCGATGGCGGCGGCTTGTTCAACGTGATCTATGCCTATCAGATCAGCAACATCACCATTGAAGAATTCACAATACAGAACGCACAGCAAAGCGGAAGCGCACCCGGCAATGTCGGTATCCACTTCAATCCGCAATCTTCAGCAGGAACCAAGATAGTGCGAAACTGCCATGTGAAAAACAATGGGCACGGCATCCACATCTGGAACGATTTCGGAGGAGTGGCCTATATCGAACATAATATCATCAGCGAGAACCTCTATGATGGTTTCGATCCCTATCTGGGTACGGTTTACCTCACCAATAACACCATCGTAAACAACGACCGGGACGGCTACCACGACTGGTCTGGCGGAGGATCCATCTATATAAAAAACAACATCATCGCATTTAACGGCAGGTATGGCATCTACAAACACCTCAATACTCCGGTATTCATCTCATACAACGACGTTTACGCTAACGTCGAAGGAGCTTATTACCAGGGGTATTCCGGTCCTCCTGAGCCATTTATACCGAATCCCGGAACCGGCGAGATCGCGGCGGATCCGCTTTTTGTCGGCGCGCCCTCCAATTATAACCTGTCGTGGATTAATTTCCCCGTTCCAGATTTGACTATGTCACCCTGCATTGATTCGGGCGATCCGGGCAGCCCGCCTGATCCGGACGGTACGACCGCGGATATGGGAGCTCTGTATTTTAACCAGAGCGTACCTCTGATCGAACTTTCGGCTGATTCTCTCCTGTTTCCCGATACAAACACCGGTGAGAGCAGTTCATTGCCATTGACCATCTACAATGTGGGCACGGTGGATTTAATCCTTTATGATATCACCATTTCATTGCCGGATGTGTTTTCCATGGATTGGCTCCCGACAGACAGCCTGATCACCCCGGGCGACAGTTTGATAGTCGAGGTCTCATTCACACCGCTCGATACACTGCTCTATAACGATAATTTGACAATAGAGAATAATGACGTTCGTAAGAGGGTGTATCTCGAGGGGCAAGGGCTGCCACCACTGAGTGTAGCATCAGAGAAAGAAAACATCCCAGGCGAATTTGCTTTGCATTCAGCCTATCCCAATCCCTTCAATTCAACAACGACGGTCAGCTTCGCACTACCACAAGCTGAACGAGTCAACCTGAAGGTCTACAGTCCAACAGGAACCCTGGTTGCCACGCTGGTCAATGGTTGGAGAGATGCAGGAATACATGAAGTCACCTTCGATGGACAGGATCTGCCATCAGGGATATACGTAGCCTCACTAAACACCGAAAAGACCAAAAATAGCATAAAGCTCGTATTAATTAAATAGTCTCATCTCCTCTAAATCATTATAAATCACACAAATACGAAGCCCTTCGGTTTCGTATTTTTTATTAATATTACTTGCTATGGATGGTTCGCAGAACTATATTTTAGTTAAAGCTCGTTACCAAGTGTCTTAGAATCGTTCTGTGCCCTTTATAAAATCAGATTAGTCCAACTGGAATAAAATCGGAGATAATCATGAAAAAAGTAGGCTATTTGGAGGGAACCAATTCCACTTATCTCACACGGCTGGCTTTGAGGGGCGTCGATACTCTACCTCTGGGAAATGGCGCAGACAACCACGGCAAGTATATAGGTTTCATCGACAAAAGCGATGCCATCGACATGGTAATCACTTACTTCCACAAAGTGGTTCCTTTGGCTGAACAGAAAACCAGCCCCCAGAGCTTGCTGCAAGCCTGCCAACTCAACAATATCCCTGTACTGGTCATCGTTCCCAACGACCTCCAGGATATGGCGAGAGAGGCAATGAAAGACGTCACCGCTCATATTCGGCTCGTTGACCCGGAAAGAGTGATGGATGAAGCAAAGTCAATTCTGGGAATCTGAACAGAGCAGCAGAAGGGAATAATAATAATTGACTAAGAGACTGAATCAGCTTCCAGCTAATCCAGACTTTGGAACCATATAGAGGACGCATGACAATGCGTCCTTTTTCATTACCTGCGCTTATTGTAAATAATTGCAGAGGTGTGGGCGAGAATACCTGTAATTTTTATGGCAGACAATATGGGGAAGCCCTATATTACTGGTCGAGCTGATATTAGATGACCTTTCTCGAACCAGTCACTATTATAGGCAATCAACATTTGGAGTGAAAGCATGAAACGGGTGCTAAAAACAGCGCTCATCTGCACGGTAATCATGTGTATCAGTTGTACGCTGGAGGAACCGGGATCACCGAAATGGGAGGTGGAATTGACCATTCCCATCGCCGATAAAATCTATGCTATGGAGGATCTTGTTGATGATTCCATGACGGTGGGGGAGGCAACTGAGAACTGGGTATCAAGTAATGGGGATACCTTGCTCTTCAACTTCGCCGATTTTTCCGATTCGCTGGAAAGGATAACGGTTGAGGATAAGCTGACCTACGAAG
>CBDUWK010000376.1:0-3187 GCA_965370905.1 uncultured bacterium
AGCCGTACCGATTCCCTTAAATGTTCCAAAGCCACACTTTCATATCCCATTCTACCAAGGGCTAAGGCGAAATTGTAATGGTATAGCGGATTTTCACTGTTCAGTTCTACCGCTTGTGCAAAAAATTCCGCTGCATTTCTGGTTTCGCCTGCTGTAACCCTTTCTAAACCTATCTGAAAAAGGCATTCTGCAAGGTTGTATTTAGCATCTGAAAAATATGGCTGTAGCTCATATGCATTTTCGTAATACCGCCTCGCTTCGTGCAAGCGTCCCTGACTAAATCTGAGTACACCCATATTGTTAAGCGCCATAGCTTCATTTGAATTCAATTCAAGTTCCTTCAGGTATTCCTGCTCCGCTCTCTCCATATCGCCTTCACGATAGGCGATCACTCCGAGATTCATATGAACCAACGTATAAGTTGAATCAACTCTTAAGGTCCATCCGTAAGCCTGCTTCGCTCCCTCGAGATCTCCAGCCTCCATCAAAGCATTTCCCAGGCTAAAATGCGCGTGTGCGGCGTTGCGCTCGGCAAAATCGAAGAGGCTTAAATTGACGAAGAGCGCAAACACTATAAGTAGAGAGAGGCTTGTGATTCTTTCCTTTGAAAACAACCGGTCATGCCTCTTAAAGAGATCGATTAATGCTACACTTGCGCAAATCAGGAGAAAAGGTATGAGTGGCGCGCGGAAACGCGCCGTAACAAAGAAAGCTATCACGCCTGCCATATAACCAGGTACCAGCCAAAGAAACCAATTTTGCAGCAGTTTTCTGCGAATTGCTATCCACCAACCGAGAAGAGCGAGCGGACCTACCAGCCAAAATCCGATTTTATTTAAGAATGGTAGGATGCTGGTCTCGCTCTCAAAGAAATATAAATCACGATTGTTGCTGATTTTTTTGCGATTCCAAGAGGCTAAGAATTTCCTCGCTGTCAATTTTGCCGCGTCACATGGTTGGCGAAGTATGAAATCCCAACCGAGTTTAAAATAATACTTGCTGATTTCAGACGATTTCAAGACACGACCTGCCACCTTGTGAGCCTGGAGGGAGGCAATGGGCAGATCCCATTTGGTGCCGATATTCGGGAACATGGAATGCAGTCCATCTGATTGTTCGTTGTTCCCGATATAGAAGTTAACTCCTCCTGAACTGGCAACCAGTACAAAATCTCCCCCTTGATATACGTTGTGCCATGTGACTGGCAGGATGGGTAGAAAACAACCTATCAACAGGCAGGTGACCTTTAACATCTTCCTGACCTGAAATTCCTTATTCGGCGATTTAGCCCGTTGTCGTAATATGTCTATCAGAAAAACTGGTAAGACGATAAAAGCAGTAGGGCGCGTTATCAGAGCCATTCCGAGTAGAATTCCAGGCAGCACGAAGTAATATATCTTCGCCGCATTCCGGGATCTTGAATATAAATAGCAGGCAGCAAGCAGCAGGGGGATAAAAAGGGTCTCTACCAAAAGTTCGCCATCAAGGTAAATGAGCATGCCGTACAACGCAGCTCCAATTCCAGCTGACAATGCTATATTTCTTTTTCGCGTCAGATTAAAAGCCAGAAGATAGGTCAGTAAAGCAGTCGTGGTTCCCAAGAAAACCTGGACTATTCTCGCCGCAAAGTAGCTCCCATTGGTCAGGTTGTAAATGAACGCGAGAAAATATGGGTAAAGCGGCGCCCGGAAGTAGGCTCCTTCATGACCGATACCCTTATCCAAGATATCCCTGGCCCAGGCGTCGTGGAATCCCGCGTCAACTACGGGGAATTCGAAGAAGGGTGTTTTAGCGAGCTGTAAAATGTAAATTAACCTGACCGAGAATGCCAGTGCCGCTATCAACAATAAGTCAAAGTACTCCTTCTTTTTCATCCTATTCTCATTTTATGGCATTCTGCTTTAATATCCGTTTGATCCACGGGGTTATCTCGGTAATTCCATTTAAATTCTCACCAGACGGGACACTTGGTGATACGTTCCATATCAAAGGTACCGGATTCCTGGTATGCGTTTTGACCGATATATCTTCGACGTTTCCGTGATCGGAGGTTATGATGACAGTCGTCGAAAGTGGATCTACGAGATCCAAAATTGTTCTAACGAAATCGCTTAATTTGGCTATCTGCTCACGGATTTCTTCGGGATTACCTCTGTGCGCGACTACATCCGTCATAAAATGTTCGTACAACGTGAAATCGTATTGCATTGCTAATTGGACGAGAATATCACCTGCCTGTTCTGGAGTGAAGAGAGGAACATCATAACCATTTTTACGAAGCTCTTCGTTGGTGAAATCGTGATACAGAGCTTCGCCTCCTTCAATCTGGTGAATGGAACGAAATGGTTTTCCGCAAGCCTGAAAAGCGTGGCTGGTTACCGATAGTCTACTCGTTGGAGCTATATCTTCAGGATGGCGGTATGCGTTGGCAAAAGTAGTATTATAGCTTTGCTTGGTAAGTTGAACGAAAATACTCTCCCTTTTAAGAATCTCAACAAGCTTTTTAGATGGGAATCCTTGCATGTGTTTTCCCATAATAACGGGCGCATTCAACCCGGTGAGAAGAGCGGTCTGTCCGGTGGCGCTCTGAGGTAGTCCTTCTATGCCCAAACATGCATCCAGAGAAGTCCATAGTAAATCCTTACGTATTGAGCCTGATCCCTGAACCGGCCACAAATCTGGATAGTTCGCCAGAGGATTAATTTCACGGTCGGCACTACCTATACCAAGACCATCGATGAAGAGTAGAATTACTCTGCGGCGTTTCATTCACTGATGCTAAGTTGAACTGTTTATACACAACAAATAATGGCTCTGATGTAAAGATAAGAAATTTATTCGATTTACGCAACCTTTCTTGCGATGTAAAAAAATGAACTTGCATATGGTAAGTAGATTGTTTATATTTATCATAATTTAATTTAGTAATCAGAACGTGTTAAACTTGATCCAATACCTGCAATTTTATTGCTTAGCCATAAACTGTATTTTTCTTGGACTACTCTACCGGGGATTGCAAAAAAAGTCAAAATATAAATCAAAACGACGGCTATCAGTCTCAGTGCTGGTCGCCGCTCGGAACGAAGAGGAGAATCTGCCCTCACTACTTGAGAGCCTTGCCGCTCAGGATTATCCGCCTGAACTCAGCGAATTTGTAATCATAGATGATGGCTCAAGCGATAGTAGC
>CBDUWK010000377.1:0-3180 GCA_965370905.1 uncultured bacterium
AGAGGCAGTTTTACAGCGGCCACCAGTGCCCGGGTGGCAATACGATTGAAAATTCCATCTATCAGCAGAAACAGCTTGACCAGAATGATATAGGTGAGATACAACGGCAGCAGCACCAATATCCCGGTAGCTAAGTTGAGTTTGATCTTACGCCACATATTTCCATCCTCAATCTATCTCAAGCATGCGCTTTACCGCATTATAAGCTTGCTTGCGCACACCCTCATCCAGGGTGATTTCATTGATTTCATTTTCGATACACCAGGCAACCTTGGCGAGGGTGGTGAGCTTCATGGTAGCGCAAATTGCCGATGACGTTAAGGGATAGACCGGTAAATCGGCGTGATCTTTGGCAATCTGTTCCACCAGACCGATCTCAGTGCCGATGACAATCCCCCTCGATCTGATCTCTTCCTGATGTTCCTGGACGTATCTAACCATTCCCGATGTCGAAGCCACCACATCTGCCTTATTCAAGACCTCCATACGGCATTCCGGGTGCGCAACCAGAATGGCGTCAGGGTGGCTGTTTCGAGCTTCCTCAATGTCGCGCACCCTGAATTCATCATGAACATAGCAGTGCCCCTCCCAGGGTATAATATCCGCCCCGGTCTGCTCCTTGCAGTATATCGCCAGATTACGATCCGGCGTGAATAGTATCTGTCTGTCCCCAATAGATTTAATTACTTTGATAGCATTGCTGGAAGTGCAGCAGATATCAGAAAGAGCTTTCACCTCAGCTGTGGAGTTGACGTAAGTTACGACCACGGCATCAGGATATTTCTCTTTAGCTGCTTTTAATGTCTCCGCATCTATCATAGCTGCCATGGGGCAACCGGCTCTCTTATCCGGAAGAAACACCCTCTTTTCAGGGTTTAGAATCTTGGCCGTTTCAGCCATGAAATCGACGCCGCAAAAGACGATCATCACCGCATCTGTGCGAGATGCCTCACGCGCTAATCCCAGAGAGTCACCTAAAAAGTCCGCGATCTCCTGCACCTCCAGGCGTTGGTAGTTGTGAACCAACAACACCGCATTCTTCTCCACTTTGGCTCTCTTTATCCGCGCAATCAGTTCCACGTTTGAGAGGGTTGAATATTCTCTGGAATCCATCTCTTACTTAGTGTTGCATGATGATTGAACTTACAACCTTGCTAACAAGTTATCAACAATTTTATCACTGTCATCGTGATCTCTATAAGTCCTTATTTTTGTGCTTAACAAGCATAATTCTTACTTCATTTTAAATATTGATTCGGAATTCACAAGAGTTATTCACAAATTTACCAGACCTAAACTACTGTATTTTTTAGGGTGGAAAAATAGACCTGTACTTGCGTCTATTTATCCTCATTATTTTCTTTTTGATAAGCTGCTTCAATGCTTTGAAAGTAAGAGTCCAGACTGCTGAATATAAACTCGTGGAGTTTCTCTTTATCCCATTCATCATAGGACACAGGTCCGACCATCTCCGCAACAGTTTCTGCATCCAAGCGCAAAATGATCTCTTCTCTGTTCTCCTGTTTGATATATACCTTTCCGAATTCAAAAGGCATAAGTCCTGAATAAATACCTACGGAATCACCATGGCTGATGATGGAGATCGCTAAAAGCTTCATGAATGGTGCCATGGGGATACCGGATTTTTCAATCTGATCGAGATTGGGGACGATGTGATACTCATAAAGTGTCTCGGCCGCGGAATAACTGAGTTCGTTTCTCCGGCTCACTTCCGCGATCAGCGGACTGTAGTTGTGGTTGTTCTGTGAGAACTTTGCAGGACCGCTGAAAATAAACTGCACGTACTTGCTCTTCAGTTTCCCTTTTAAGACTTCGGTGAGGTCGCGCCCCAGGACCAGTTTTGTCGACTCTTTCTCTTCCAGAATACGCCTGTCTGCAGGTATCTCAGTCTCACCTGAAATCGCCTTATCGAAACTCGCCAGCCGATCTTTTAAATCCACCGTTATCGGCATCTCACGCTGCTCTAAGACATCCAGCATAAGCTGCATACTCTTCAGGGAGCATTCCCCTAAAATCGAGATGAAATTATTTAACTCAACCGTTTCAGCCGATACTACCCGCTCCTCCTGGGGCAGTTGTACATCTGGCTGGCGATGCGCCTCAAAATATCTCTTCGGATCCTCAACCAACAGGGGTCCGTATCCGGCTTTCTCCAAGATGAAATCGTCCAAAAGACGAGCCGTCCTCCCGTTACCATCTGTAAACGGGTGGATCAGAGACAAACGGTAATGGAAACGCGCGGCCCGTTCCAGTGGATGAAGTTGCTGTCCCTTTTCCTTATACCAGACTATCAATGCTGCGATCTCAGCGGTAATTTGCTTCGGAGCGACAAAGCTCAACCGGGATCCCTCCCGTCCCAATATAATACTGTCGAGCGAACGGTATTCGCCAGGTTGGAAACGCTGCTGCTGTTCGATTGGCTTCGTCAGTACCGCATGTACTTGCTTGATTATATCTTCATCTAAGTCTTTGCCGGATACCACCAGCTCTCGCGTGAATAACATAGCTGCCAGCAATCCCTTGACTTCGTCATATTCTCGCTCCAGTTTTCCCCCAACCATCCTCTGAGTTTCTAAATAATATGAGGTCTCTTCCAGGGTCAGAGTGTTGTCCTCAAAAGTATTGCTATAGTAAATCCTTTGAGGGATGAGCGTATGGTCGATCTTCGCTGCTTGTTCCTTACTGAAAGGCCGGTAGGCGTCTAATTTCGCTTTGAGTTCGTCAAGCTTTTCAATCATAACGGTCCTAACTGAGTTCGGTTTTATATCAGATGTTTTTCCCATGGTCGATGCCCATCGTAAGAGGTGTCAGCGAACATAGATAAAGTACAGGATTAATACTGCGGCTATAACGTAGATAAGCCAGTTCACTTCTTTACCTCTCCCCCCCAGGAACTTAATAATCGGATAGCTTATAAAACCCAGCGCCAATCCATCTGCAATTTGATACGTTAAGGGAATTCCGATCATTATTAAAAACGCCGGGATAGCTTCGGAATAATCGTTCCAGTCTATCTTGTGAATGTTCCTCGCCATCATCACACCGACGATTACCAGAGCGCATGCGGTAATCGGCGCATACCCGCCAATCATAGCTATGAGAGGACTGAAGAGCAGAGCTAAAAGAAACAGCAATCCGGTCACCACACTCGTCAATCCG
>CBDUWK010000378.1:0-3177 GCA_965370905.1 uncultured bacterium
CGTGGCTGGTCTGATTGGCGCCTCGCCGGAAGAAATCATGTTCACCGGCAGCGCCACCGAATCCAACAACACCGCCATATTTGGTTTAACGCACCTGGCGCCGAAGCACAAACGCCACCTGATAACCAGTAAAGTGGAACATCACGCCACCTTGAATGTGATGAAAAGGTTATCCAAAGAGGGTTTCGATGTAACCTTCTTGGCGGTGGATAGGGAAGGATTCGTCGATCCCGACGATTTGAAGGCAGCTATAAAACCGGAAACTCTACTGGTTAGTATTGTCCACGGTAATCACGTCATCGGCACCATCCAGGATCTGAAGTCGCTCGGTGAAGTTTGCAGAGAAAGAGGCGTTCTCTTTCACACGGACGCCGCCCAGAGTTTCACCAAGGTTCCCATAAACCTTAGCGAAATGCCTGTTGACCTGATTTCTATGAACGCCCACAAGATGCACGGCCCCAAAGGTGTCGGCGCGCTTTACGTGCGCAAAGGTACCAAGCTGGGCAGATTGATGGAAGGCGGCCCCCAGGAGAACAACCGTAGGCCGGGCACTGAAAACGTCCCCGCCATTATCGGTATGGCTGAAGCAGCCCGGATCGCCTGCGAAAACCGTGACGCTGATAACGCTCACATCATTGAAATCCGAGATCGCCTCCTGGATAAGCTATTAGAAATCCCGCACACTCACATCAACGGCCCCAGCGGCGATAAGAGGATGACAACCAATGCAAACATCACCTTCCTGTACATCGAAGGTGAGGCTATTTTGATGCACCTCTCCATGAGAGGAGTACATGTCTCCTCCGGATCAGCTTGTTCATCTATTGCTTTGGCGCCCTCTAATGTGCTGACTGCCATCGGTCTGAAACACGAAGAAGCGCACGGTTCCATACGCTTCTCCTTTTCCAAGTTAAATACCACTGATGAAGTGGATCGAGCTGTTGACCACGTTAAGGCCGTGGTTGAACAGTTGCGAGCGATGTCTGCCTTCATCCCTGCAAAGCATTCGGAGATTGAAGGCGAAGGAAAAACCTTCTACAAGAAGAAAAAAGATGAATTGTAAAATATACACAATTCATGGAAACAAGCCTGAATGACTTGCTCTGAAGAAAATAAATTTCAGCCCGTCATTCCAGCTTGTCTGGAATCTGACGGTTGGACACAAGCTACCGCCTCTGGATACTAACAAATAACTTTGTATTCGGGGTCGGCCCCGACCCCGACAGTTAAAAAAACCTGGAGAACAAATGGCCATCAAGTATTCCCCCACAGTCATTGAACATTTCACCAATCCCCGGAATGTGGGTGAAATCGAAAATCCCGACGCCTCCGCCACAGAAGGATCCCCCGCCTGCGGAGACATGTTGACCTTCACTCTGAAAGTCGACCCGGAGACTCATATAATCGAGGACGTGCGCTTCCGTTCCTACGGATGCGCTTCCAACATCTCGACTGCTTCTATGGCTACAGTGCTGGCCAAAGGGAAAACCACCGAAGAGGTCAAAGAATTCAATTCTAAGACTATCGCCGAGAAATTGGGCGGTCTACCTTCAGTTAAGATGCACTGTTCGGTATTGGCTATCAACGGTCTGAAAGCAGCCATCAAGCAGTGGGAAATCAGCCATGGTTTGGCTGAAGAGGAAGAGATTGTCTGCAATGAGACTACCATAAAGAAGTTGCTGAAAAGGGTAATCAATCCCCAGACAGGCAAAAACGTCGTCAATATGGGGATGATAAACTACATCAAAATTGATGGAGCCAAAGTCTTCGTTGAGGTTAATCTGGGCGACACCGATGAAATGTATGCCGAAAACCTCAGGGAGGAAGTTACCGAAACTCTGGAAACTATGAAATGTCTGGATGAAGTCGTTGTCCGCATAATGGATCGCCAGAAGTTCGAAATTAAAGATGAAAACGGCGAGGCTTAGGGAGGATTGTCAATGTATACCCAGGAGTACATGAAGCATTTTTCCAACCCTCAAAACATTGGAGTGATGGAGGATGCCGATGCCACTGAAGACGTTTATTATAAAGGGGGAGGGTGCTTCGACCGGGTCCGGATCTTCGCTAAGCTGAATGGCGCTACCATCGAGAAGATCACCTATCAGACGCGCGGCTGTTCTGGCACTATCGCCGCATGTTCTGCCATGTCGGAAATGGCTCCCGGTATGACCTTAAAACAGGCTGCAGAAATACAGGGCAACGTCATCGCCGAATCACTGGGGGGTGTGCCCGAGAAAAAACAGCACAGCATGGATTTAGCCGCAGAGGCTTTGCGGACCGTTATATCTAAATTGTCAGCCGAATCATGAGCGCTTTAAAAAAGGGTTGTGTCCAGGTCTATACTGGCGACGGTAAAGGGAAAACAACCGCCGCTCTGGGTCTCGCTTTAAGGGCGGCAGGAGCCGGCTTGAAAGTGCGCATCGTCCAGTTCATGAAAGGACAGGACTACAGCGAACTTAAAGCACTGGAAAAATTTAAAGATCATATCGAGATCATACAAACCGGCGGTATAAAGTGCATCCGCAAAGAGGAAGTAACGGATTTCGACCGTGCTGAAGCCCGCAGAGGTCTGGATCTGGCACGTAAGACTATCACGAAAAACGACGTAGATATTTTAATTCTGGATGAAATCCTGGTAGCGCGCTGGTTTGAACTGGTTACCGTAGATGACATAATCGCATTGATTGACAAGCGCCCGCAAGACATGGAACTTATCCTTACCGGTCGCCGTGCAACTGAGGAAATAATAGACCGGGCTGACCTGGTCACGGAGATGCGGGAGATAAAGCACTATTACCAGAAAGGCGTTCCCGCCCGCCGGGGGATCGAAAATTAGGATAGCATAACTTGTTTCTATTCATATCTGACGCTCACATTGGCGTAGGCTCTGCCGATACGCAGGACCTACGCAAAAAAAATCTCTTCGACTGCCTCGATTATTACGCCCCCAACCTTGAGAAACTCTTCATATTGGGCGATCTTTTCGATTTCTGGTTCGAATGGCGCCACGTCGTGCTGAAGCGCCATTTTCAGGTGCACTACAAATTGCGCGAATTGTCGCTTAAAGGCGTTGAAATCCACTACTTGGCGGGAAATCACGATTTTGCCTTAAGTCACTTTCTGGAAGATGAAATCGGAGCGCAAGTTCACCTCAATGAATATCATTTCAACGTA
>CBDUWK010000379.1:0-3164 GCA_965370905.1 uncultured bacterium
CTCAACTATCCTCCTTTAGGATGGATGGTTCTGTTCCTTTTCGCTTCTGGAGATGAGAAGGAGGCTCAGATTGGAGCAGAACGGTTCATACAAATTGCCAGGAAGGAATTCAGCGCTGGTCAATGGATGGGGCCGACACCAGCGTATCGTCCTCGTTTAAAAAATCAGTACCGCTTCCAGGTGATCTTAAAGACAAGCATCAGGCATCGTTCGACCAGTTCAGATGGTCATAAGAAGCTAAAAGCACTAATCGATATAACTCGAAAGAACCTAACTTCAAGGGTTCAATTCCTTATCAATGTGGATCCAATTCAACTGATGTGAAGTTAGTAGAACAGGCAACGATACCGAAGAGAATTAATAGATAGTGGTTTAATCACAACTGATCCTCGCCGACTATGATCGAATTTGTATCTCTTCAAGCAGATCAAAAACCTTAAAGAAAAAACAATTGAAGCACTATGAAAGCAATTACGCTTAAGGACGTTCAAGCTTACCCGAAAGTTGAGATATTCATGGACAAAGCCAACGAGTTCCTGGGCATTATTGGGTATACGGAACACGGAAGGCGCCACGGAAAAGTTGTCGCTAAGACTGCAAAGAATATCCTCGCTGCTTTGGGCGACAACGGCAGGAACCAGGAATTAGCCCGTATCGCCGGTTACCTTCATGATATAGGAAACGTAATCAATCGGGATCACCACGCCCAAACGGGCGCTCTTTTCGTGGGACAGATTTTAGAAGAGATGGGAATGCCTTTCGAGGAATCTGCGGAGATCATCGGCGCAATCGGCAACCATCATGAGGAGGATGGCGTACCGGTCAGCCGCATTACAGCGGCATTGATATTGGCTGATAAAGCGGACGTGCATCGCGGCAGAGTACGCTCTACGCAGCAGCTTCGAACGGACATACACGATCGAGTCAATTACGCGGTAACCAAGTCCCAGGTTATCGTGCAAGCAGAAGCGCTAAGCATTACCCTGGATATCTCCGTGGATACCCGAATTTCTTCGGTAATGGAATATTTTGAGATATTCCTTTCGAGGATGATTATTTCGAAAAAAGCTGCGAACTTCCTGGATATGGAATTCCATCTTGATATAAACGGCAATCACCTGTTATAACAATATGAATATACGATTATTTCCGATTGCATTTATTATCCTTATACTTACAGCTGCTATAGCGCTGTCAAATAGTTGGAACGAACGCAGCAACGATTTCGTCAAATTGTTCTATCACCCAGAGGATGCTCAGAATGTTTCAGGTCTTTTAGAGACCTTCAAGACGGTCAAGCCTGATCTGGAGGAAAAGCTGGGTGTGAAGCTTAGGTACATCCCGCAGATTTACGTTGTCTCAAGTCAGGAAGAATTCGACCGGGCGACCGGCGGTTCTCTGCCTGGATGGTCGCAGGGAGTATCATTCCCCAGGGGAGGGCAAATAGTATTAAAATCGCCCTCATTTTCGCATGACATCCAGACTTTCAATCGCACTGCGGTCCATGAGCTGGTCCATTTAATGGTGGCGCAGAAAGCGGGAAATCGAGTACCACGCTGGCTGAATGAAGGATTAGCCCAGTTATTGGCCGGTGAGGCGCAGGGTAAACCTTTGATGCCTCTATCGCGTGCATTATGGGCGGGGAAACTCCTCGCATTAACCTCCATAGAGCACGTTGACCAGTTGGAAAAAACGGAGGCAGAGTTGGCATACCTGCAGAGTTATCACTCTACGGAATTTCTATTGCAGGAATACGGCTGGGAAACCTTGCGCCAATTACTGCAAGCCCTGGGGAGTGGGCTCTCCTGGGATGAGGCGCTGTTTCAACACTTAGAAACAGACCAATCCGGCTTCGAGACGTCCTGGCGCGCAAGATTGGAGAAATCATACAGATGGATTATCCTTATGGATACACCGATTTACCTTTTTATGGGAGCAACGGTTTTAGTTCTACTGGCGGTAATCATGGTTTTCATAAGGAGGCGTCAAACGTATAAAAGATGGGAATCTGAGGACGGCATCAATGCGGGAACAATGTAAAAATATCTCTTGCAATTGCCATATTTCAAAGTAATTTATATAGACATATTCGTTTCTGGATGGGTGGGGAATTATGGCAGATAATTATGGCTAAAGACATTAAAATAATCTACTACGATTTTAATGATATTAGATATTCCAGTTTCTTCCTAACAGGTTTTCTACAGAATACATACAGACACAACTATAAATTTGTCGTTTCGAAGAGAATCCCCACTCTGCTTTCCAATGTAGTATGGGGGGATGAATGGAAGAATATATTGTTCTCCATTTGTTTATTTAAAGTGAAATCTCGAAATGATGAATTCTATTTTTGTATCGATACTCGGGATAACTGCGAAGCGAATCCTGACAGAGGCAGAGGTTACCACTTACCGCTACTTAAACAGGTAAAGTACTACTTTAAAGTAAACTATAATGTTGAGGCCATAAATCGGGATCCACATTTAAGAGAGTCTGCCAGCAAGATTATACCGATATATCCCTTTTTCCCTATAAGGGTACCGAAACTATTATCATTTTTCCCTAGAATTACGCCTTCGAACGTCACAGGTTGGACGAGGCAAAATGCTGTCAACAGAATTAGAATTCTGAAGAATCTACCCACTTTGGATAAAATCAAACAGTTTCGGAATCAGCAAAAGGAACTTGACATCTTCTTTGTAGTCAATTACTATGAACAGGAAGTACATTCCGGGGACAATGAACTGCGTTATCAGATCATTAGAGAAATCAGGAAAAATAAAGGCATAAATGCTATAGCTGGGTTTGCCAGCCGCAAAAAACTTCCTACTAAATATGCCGAGTTTCAATTAGAGCGATACTCTCTGATGGAGTATCTGTGTCATGTTGCCAGATCCAGAGTTTCCATTTACGTGAAGGGTTTACATAATTGTTTATCATTTAAGTTTGGTCAACTATTGGCGTTAGGGATGCCGATAGTCGGACAATCAATTTCTAATAATGCCGCCATCCTTTATGAACATAACTATTTTAGAGATCAATTCGCATACGATGATCCGAAAGAAATCGTTCAAAATGCGGTTAAATTATTGGATGAACCCGAAAAACGAAAAGCGCTGAGTGAATCAAATGCGGAGATATTCGATCGGGCATTCGAACCT
>CBDUWK010000380.1:0-3158 GCA_965370905.1 uncultured bacterium
GGCATAACAGTCGAAGTTTTACCAGGCGCATGCGCTGTTATAGTGGCACTCGTGGGCTCCGGGTTACCAACTGATAGATTTACGTTTGAAGGCTTTCTGCCCGTCAAAAAGGGACGCAAGAAGAGACTTGAGAGCCTGAAGGCTGAACCGCGTACCATGATTTTTTTTGAAAGTCCCCATCGTATTAAGCGTACTGTTAATGATCTCCTGGAAGCGTGCGGAGATCGCAAAGCCGCCTGGGGTCGAGAGCTGACCAAGATTCACGAAGAGTTCCACAGAGCTACCTTATCGGATTTGCTTCGATCTCTGGAAGAAAAATCACCGCGCGGTGAATACACCCTGATCGTCGTAGGTGCACCAAAGTAGGTTAATATGTTTCCCGAAATATTCCACATAGGTCCCATCACTCTGCACACCTACGGTTTCATGATGATGGCGGCCTTCACTACCGGCATCCTTATATCAATTTATCGCGGCAAGAAGGTTGGTATAGAAAGCGGTACTATCTGGGATCTGTCGCTCGTTATCTTATTCACTTCCCTGGTCGGCAGCCGTCTGACTTATGTTTTTACCCATATCGATGAATTTCGCGGCAACTGGTTAAGCATCATCAATCCCATACAGCCGGATGGACGCATAGGTATTGCCGGTATGGTTCTATTGGGAGGAGTCGTTACCGCCACTATCACTTCTATCTGGTATCTGCGCAAGAAGAAACTGGATGTCTGGAAGCTCGCAGATGTGATGGTGCCAGCTTTAGCTCTGGCTATCGGTATCGGCCGCCTCGGCTGTTTTGCCAACGGCTGCTGCTATGGAGGGCCGACCGACTCGTGGTTGGGGATTATCTTCCCGCCCGATTCGCCCGCTGGCAGCCACTTCCACCATACTCCCATTTTGCCGACACAACTGTTTTCATTTGTTTTCGGAGTGATCTTCTTTATGCTGCTATGGACGTTGGACCGCATCAAGAAATTCGATGGCTTCACCTTCTCCATGTTCCTGATCGGCTATTCGGTGTTCCGCATTATAATAGATACGGTGCGCTACTACGATGAGGCCGACATACTAATTCACATAGAAGCCGTCCGTATCACTTTCAGCCAGGCAGTATCGGTGGGAATGATTCTATTCGGAGTAATTCTCTATTTCAAGCTAAAGTCAAGAACAATTGAAAATTGAGCTTACAGCCACTTTGACCTGCTCCGAATGCGGGCACCAGGAAGCACTGGAGATGCCCGAAGACCAGTGCCTCTTCTTCCACGAATGCGCTGGTTGCGGTGTTTTACTCAAACCAAAATCCGGCGACTGCTGCGTCTTCTGTTCCTATGCAGATAAACCCTGCCCACCAATACAGGCAGGGAAAGGGTGCTGCGGGCCATAAACACATTGTCATTGCGAGGGGCGAAACCCCGAAGCAATCTCATATTTTATTGTTGTCATTCCTGCGAACGCAGGAATCCAGAGGACACCCGGATAAATTCGGGTGTATAAAGAGAGCATCCAAGTCACTGAAGTGACCGAGCCTCGCAACCACTCATTGATCTAAATCTGACGAAAAAAAAAGACCAAATATATTAGACCCACTCCCATGCCAAACAACAACCAAATGGACAAAATCGTATCGCTGGCCAAGCGGCGGGGCTTCGTGTTTCCCTCTTCCGAAATCTATGGAGGACTGAACTCCTGCTGGGACTATGGTCCCCTCGGAGTCGAACTGAAGAAAAACATCCTAAGTTAGCGACAGATTTCACCGTATATATTAAATGGATAAATCATGACACCTGTTAATCAAGAAACCGTCCAGGCTATGGTAGATCGCATTGTCCAGAAATTCAATCCCCAGAAGGTGATACTATTCGGATCGTACGCGCGCGGTAACCCGACCAAAGATAGTGACGTTGATCTACTGGTCATCATGGATTATAAAGGACAGCGTATAGACCTGCTTCGTAAGATCAGGAAATCACTGCACGATATTCACGCCTCTAAAGACGTAGTGGTACGCACGCCTGAAGAAGTTGAAAAATACGGCAAATATATAGGGACGATATTGCATCCCGCTTTAAAAGAAGGGAAGGTATTGTATGCAGCCGATTGATCCGGTTTTGAAAACGCTCGTCGAGCAATGGTTCGTAAAAAGCCGCCAGGACTTGTGGATGGGGAAAACGGCGATAGAGCATACCGGTGCCCCGTATGATATGATCGCCTTCCATGCTCAGCAAGCCGTGGAGAAATGTCTTAAAGGACTTTTGACCTTCTATCAAATTGATTTTCCCAAAACGCACGACATAAATGAGCTGGTAAAATTACTCGGTAAAGTGTGGGATCCGCTTCCAGGAGCAATTGAAAGCGCGGACGATCTGACCGATTATGCGGTAATGACCCGGTATCCACATGAATTTGAAGAAGTGAGTAAAAGTGAAGCAAAGCAGGCGCTCGACGCCGCACTTGAGGTATACAATCTCAGTGTGGATTATCTGAAACAACAAGGATTAACTCTAGCCAATTAACCACCCATGCCAAACAACAACCAAATGGACAAAATCGTCTCGCTGGCCAAGCGGCGGGGCTTCGTATTTCCCTCCTCCGAAATCTACGGAGGTCTGAACTCCTGCTGGGACTACGGCCCCTTGGGAGTCGAACTGAAGAAGAACATCCAGGACTTCTGGTGGAACCAGATGACCCTGCGCGAAGACATCGTCGGTCTGGATTCGTCTATCTTGATGCATCCCAAAACCTGGGAAGCCTCCGGTCACCTCGACAGCTTCACCGATCCCATGGTCGACTGCCGTCAGTGCAAGGCGCGGTTCAAAGCCGATGACTTGCCCGAGGAAAAGCTACAGAACAAGCAGTGCCCCAACTGCGGCAATAAGGACGTTCTGACCGACGTCCGCAACTTCAACCTCATGTTCAAGACCTTCATGGGGCCGTTGGAAGACGAAGCCGCCACGACTTATCTCCGCCCTGAAACCGCGCAGGGAATTTATATCAACTATCTGAATGTGGCCACTGTCTCCCGCCTGAAAGTTCCCTTCGGCATAGCTCAGGTCGGCAAAGCCTTCCGCAACGAAATAACCCCCGGTAATTTCATCTTCCGCACCCGTGAATTCACCCAGATGGAGATGCAGTACTTCGTCAAGCCCGACGAAGACGAAAAA
>CBDUWK010000381.1:0-3147 GCA_965370905.1 uncultured bacterium
AACTATCCTGATTCTACTGCTCTCGGTGAGTGCCCTATCAGTTGCTGAAACGCAAACTGCTGAGACACCGCGCCTGGATACCCCTGATCTCTTATCACCCGATGATCTCTTCGAAATCGCACTGAGGCACAATCCGGATCATCAGGTGAATGTTCAGAATGCCAGCTTATCTGGTGCCAACATGCGCAGCGCCTGGGGGACTTTGATGCCCTCTCTGGACGTGGGATTCAGAATATCACAGAGTGAATTCTACAGTCCCACCTTCATCGAATCGGATGGGACCGTTTCCTCTTATCCTATTGAGCAGGAAATCAATCAACCCGTTACAATCACGGATCCCATCACTGGGTATACGTGGTATGGATGGGATCCCGATTCCTCCTTGACAATTGGCTATCCCGTTCCGGAAGATGAAATCAGAAGTTCACGCGGTTGGATCAGCCTTCAGGAGACCATTAATCTTGGGGGGCAGCAGTACTTCACCATAAGAAATGCGGTAATCGGCAATCGCATAAATGATCTGTTGGTGAAATCATCTGAATTGAACCTGTACTATTCTGTTAGACAGAATTATTACATTGTACTCGCCTATGATCGTCTCTTAGACCTGGCCTATCGTGTGCTCGAGCAGAGAAAAGAACAACTCCGATTGGCACAGGCTCGTTACGACGTCGGATCAGTTACCGAATTGGATGTTTTACAGGCAGAAATAGATTTCGGAAATCAGGAAAATGCTATCCTCGAAGCGGAAAACAATCTGAAAATGGCTTGGGAGGAACTGAATCGAATCCTTGGCATCGATCTTGATTCAAAATACAAGCTTGTGGATAAATTCAGTGCTTTCGAGCCGAATTTGAATCTGGAAGAACTTTCCAGGGAAGCCATTATTACCCGTCCGGATTACCTGCAGTACCAACAACAGGAACGCTACAGTAAAAACAATGTCAATATCCAACGCGGTCAATTTCTGCCCAACCTTACTGCTATCTTCCAACACGATAGATCCGAAAATTCTGGCACCAACGTAGCCTTCACCTTGGAACCTCGTAACCGCAATACCACCCTGGCATTAACGCTATCCTGGAACCTCTTCTCAGGTTTCTCTGATGAATCCAACTACCAGGAAAGTCGTGTTGCTCTGAACAATGCACGCCATGATCGTAAAAAACAGGAACAGCTCGTCGAACAGGAAATCAGGCAAGCCTATTACACCCTGATGCAAACGTTTGAACAATCTAAAGTCACCGAAAAGAATCGGGAACTGGCTTCCAGACAACTGCATCTCGAACAGGAACGCTACCGGCTTGGAGCAACCTCCCAGTTAAATCTCAGAACTGCACAGGTAACCTACGAACAAGCGGAAGCGGATCATATATCTACAATTTTCAACTTCTGGTCTGCCTTGGCAGCACTCGAAAACGCTGTCGGAAAGAAACTGCAATAGATTCATAGTGCATTATGATAAAAAATATACGACTATCCATAATTTATTAGGCTATTAAATGGCTAAGAAGAAGAAAAAGAGCTGGAAGAAAATAGTAATAATTGGAACCATCATCCTGATAATCGGTGGTCTGGTTATAGCTAACCTTTTCAAGAAAAAGGATGTGGCTCTCGAGGTTACGACTGTTAAAGCCCGAACTGGCAAACTGATCGAAACCATTCCCGGAACAGGTCGTGTGCAGCCGGAGATATCGATCAATATTTCAGCCAATGTGTCCGCTAAAATTACCGGCATATTCGTTAAAGAAGGAGATCAAGTAAAACAGGGAGACCGCCTCGTTACTCTTGAACGCGAGCGCTACCAAGCTGCTTTAGAACAAACGGAGTCATCCCGGAAATCCGCGGAAGCCGCCCTCTCAAAATCGGAGAGTGAACTTCGCCGTGCCCGGGAACTCTTCCAGCAAGGCTTGTCTTCGGAAGCGGATCTCGAAGCTTCGGAAGCAGATTTCCAATACAGAAGCGCTGAGGTCGAGCGGAGTGCAGCAGTGCTGAAACAAGCCAAAGACGACCTGGATAAAACCTCCATCTATTCACCCATGGATGGAATAGTTTCCCTGCTTACCAAAGAACCCGGTGAAATGGCTCTCGGGGCACAGTTCCAACAGGATATTATAATGATTATCGCCAATCTCGGCAAGATGGAGGTTGTTGTCGAAGTAGATGAAAGCGATATTATTAGTGTAAGCCTCAGGGATACCTCTGATGTTGCCATCGACGCATATCCTGATACTACCTTTAAGGGGATCGTCAGAGAGATCGCCCACACAGCCACAACTCGAGGTTTGGGAACGTCCGAAGAAATCACTAACTTTGAGGTGAAAGTCACTCTGCTCAATATTCCAGAACGACTCCGTCCGGGTATGTCAGCTACTGCAGATATAATTACTGAAGTGCGGGAAAAAGCTCTATACGTTCCTATCCAATGCGTAGTCCTGAAACCGCCCTTACCCGAAGAAGGGGAATATGGGAGCGAAGCCGATACTACTAATACTCCAGAAGAAGAGAATACATCAGAAGAACTCAACCAAGAAGAAAGCTCCGAAAAACAGGAACTGATTGAGGTTGTATTTGTTGTCAGGGATGGCATCGCTCATCAGGTGGCAGTTACTACTGGTATCTCCAGTGATACCAAAATTGAGATCCTGACCGGAATTGAAGCAGGTGATGAGGTAGTCTCCGGACCGTTTAGAACCTTGACGCAAAAATTGAGCGATGGTAATGAAGTGAAAATCGAGGAGAAGAAAGAACGGAAAACTGGCACTGGTAGAAGAGAATCTGTTAGCAATGCTGATGCAGAATTGATGGATGAGATGTAATATGATTGATAACGACGCCTTAATTACTCTGAAAGATGTGCATAAAATCTATCAAATCGGTGAAATAGAAGTACACGCCTTGAAGGGAATCAATCTGAAGATAGTTAAAGGTGAGTATGTCGCCATTATGGGACCGTCTGGTTCTGGCAAAAGTACCTTGATGAACCTGATCGGCTGCCTCGATACCGTTACTAGCGGAAAATTCTGGCTTGGCGAAGAAGACGTCTCTGACCTGACCGATGATGAATTAGCTCATATCCGAAATCAAAAAATCGGCTTCGTTTTTCAGACCTTCAATCTCCTGCCGCGCGCCAATGCCTTTCGAAAC
>CBDUWK010000382.1:0-3143 GCA_965370905.1 uncultured bacterium
GCTGCACCGCCCGGAAATCCTGTTTTTGGACGAACCCACCGGAGGTGTGGATCCTGTAACCAGGAGAAACTTCTGGGAAATGATTCATAGCCTGGCAGCAGATGGAACCACCGTCTTCGTTACCACTCATTACATGGATGAAGCTGAATACTGCCATCGTATTTCCATCATGAATCATGGTGAAATTGTAGCGATGGGGCAGCCCGGAGAACTGAAAGACCGATATGAAAAAAACACCATCCAGGATATCTTCCTGCATCTAATCGGGAGCGATCGATGTTAGGTATTCTGCCCATAATTCGCAAGGAATTTATTCACATTCGCCGTGACCCGCGCACTCTGGCTATTATCATCCTGATGCCTCTGGTTCAGTTGCTTATATTCGCCTACGCAATTGACATGGACGTCAAGGACATCCGCTTGGGTATTCTGGATTACAGCCGTACTCCAGCTTCAAGAGATTTGATCAGGAAATTCACCGGTTCAGATTATTTCGATTATAGAGTGCATATACAAAAAAGCTCTCAAATTGAGGATCTTTTCCGCGGAAGAGAGATAAAGGCAGCCTTAGTTATACCGGTAGACTATGCCAAATCCATTAAAAACGAAGCGGTGACACCTGTACAAATCCTGATAGATGGATCGGATTCCAATACAGGATCTATAGTTCTAAATACAACCCGCCAGTTATTGACAGAAGCTTCTTTCGAGATATCGAGCATCCGTGCCCTCCCTCTATCCATTACCTCCAGCATCTGGTATAATCCTGAACAGGAGAGCAACCATTTCGTAGTGCCGGGACTTGTGGCAGTACTCATGATGATGATATGTGCCCTTTTAACCTCGATTGCCATCACGCGCGAAAAAGAGACCGGCACCATGGAACAGATCCTGGTGGCGCCCTTGAAACCCTATCAGATCATCATAGGCAAAGTGCTGCCATATGTGCTCTTGGCAGCAATAGCGGCCACCCTGATTATTCTCGTAGGACGTTTCTGGTTCAAGGTGCCGTTCGTGGGAAGCATCTCGCTGCTCGTATTACTCTCCCTGGTATATTTATTGACCGCACTCTCGTTAGGCATTCTGATAAGCACCATAGCTAAAACGCAGCAAACCGCCATGATGATGGCGCTGATGGGAACCATGCTGCCCTCGGTCATTTTATCGGGATTTGTGTTCCCGGTTGCCAGTATGCCACTGTTTTTGCAAGCGATATCAAAGGTAATTCCGGCAACTCATTTTCTGGTAATTATTAGAAGTATTTTATTGAAGGGAAACGGCTTTCAGGTCCTCTGGCCGTACGTTATTTATCTGGTTGTATTGTCTTTGATATTGTTAACAATTAGCATTAAAAGATTTAAAGTTCGATTGGATTAAAAGAAATGCGTCCGATACTGGTTCTGATAAGGAAGGAATTTCAGCAGGTCTTCCGAGACCGCCTGATGCTGGCGATTATCTTCGTAATGCCCCTCGTGCAGACTTTTCTCATGGGGTATGCCGTTACCACCGATGTGAAACATCTCCGTCTGGTCGTTCTGGATGAAGACAGGAGCATATCTTCGAGACAGATAATAGCCAGTTTGCAGTATTGCGGTTATTTTGATCTGAAAGATCCATCAACTTCACGCGCAGAAATAAGGGATGGGATACAAAACGGTGGTGCGGATCTGGGATTGGTGATCCCCCTGGATTTTGAAGCGGATCTCGAAACCGGGCAAAACCCCACCATCCAGGTGCTGGTCGATGGACAGAATTCCAATACTTCAGTTATAGGGTTGGGTTATGTGGTGCGCATAATTCAGGAGTTTTCCCAGAATATCATCTACGAAAGAGCCTCTATGGGCAACTTAAATCGAAGTTCGGTACACCTGCTTGAAGCGAGAAGCCGGGTGTTCTACAACCCTGAACTGAAAAGCGTTTATTACATGATCCCGGGTGTGGTTACAGTCCTTCTGACGATTGTTACCATGATGTTGACCGCCATGGGCTTGGTGCGCGAAAAAGAAATAGGCACACTGGAGCAATTGTTAGTCACGCCCATTCGGTCATACCAACTTTTGATCGGTAAATTAGTGCCCTTTGCTATTATGGGATTTTTCGCCTTAACTGTCATTCTGTTTTTGGGAACCCTATGGTTCGGTCTGCCTTTTGAAGGGAATATCGCTACAATAGCTCTGGCGTCAGTTCTGTTCCTGCTTTCGACCCTGGGGATGGGCTTATTTGTATCCACCATATCTTCTACGCAGCAGCAGGCCATGTTCATCGCCTGGTTCTTCATGGTATTCGGATTGCTGATGTCCGGGTTCTTCTATGCCATCGAGAATATGCCGGATTGGGCGCAAAAACTCACCCTAATCAACCCTCTTAGATACTATCTTACCATCCTGCGGGAAGTCTTCTTAAAAGGCGCCGGTATCCAACACCTGCAGTTCGAATACCTTGCCCTGACGGTCATGGGTACAGCTATCCTCTCCGCCACAGTGATGCGCTTCCGGGCGCAGTTGAAGTAGGTGTCCGTATCTAAAAGGTAGCTTAGCCGTCATTCCCGCAAATTCCGATTCATCGGGATGCGTCGGGAATCTGACGCCTTGTCAGACTCCGGACAAGCCGGAGTGACAATGCTGATGAAATAATCTGCGTAATTCGAAAATCTGCGCAAATCTGCGATTCAGACAATTAGTAAGGGCGATCCCGGTTGGTCGGGATCGCCCTTTTTGTGCTGTCAGAACCCCTCGTCTGACAGCTAAGTACCTGTTTTTCCGTCACATTAAAAAATAATTTACATAACGCCGAGAAATTGCTTGACAAAGCCACATTAATTTATTATATTGATCTAAGTTTGAAACAGTTTTCTTAAATAATCCCCCCAGCCCCCCTTTCTCAAGGGGGGAGTAAGGGGGGATCAAAAAACGGTTGGAGGCGTCATGTTCAGAAAGATGTTGGTTTTAATGGGGTTGGTTTGGGGGGTGGTAGCGATAGTTGTTGCAGATGAAATACACGTACCAGGGAATTATGCAACAATCCAAGAGGCTGTTAATGCCGCACAGGATGGGGACTCAATCTTGGTTGCTCCGGGAGAGTATGAGGGAGTTCACGTGATAGATTCACCGAACAACATCAGCCTAATTGGTTCTGGAGCATTC
>CBDUWK010000383.1:0-3140 GCA_965370905.1 uncultured bacterium
AATGGAAAATTATAGCATGAAACATAGTCATTGACAGCGTAAATGTATATCCTTTTCAGAGTATGGTTTCATATTTACAACGTCTATTGAACATATTGCATAATGATTCCTATTAATAAGCATATGATACATGGATATAATACCGGCCCAAAAAGCGTCGACAAATGAGAGTTAAACCGGTACGAATCAGCGATATATCGCGGGTGCTGAGGATATCTTCTGCGTCGCTGATTTCCTTTCTTCACGAAAACGGCTACAGTGTAAGAGGAGATTTCCGGTCGCCGCTTTCGGGTAAAATGGTGGAACTGATTCGAACCGGCTACCAGGAAGGCCCACCTTTCGAAGCATTAACACCTCTGACACTGCGCGCAGAGGAATGGGAAAAGCAGAACTCAGATTTAGTCGGACAGCTACACACCCCTCCTCCAGAACCGGAGAAAGAAGCAAAAGAGATCAAAAAACCGGTTCTGCGGCAATCACGGAAGCACAAGCCAAAGTTACGGATCAGAACCATAGCACCTTCTACTATTCACAACGGTAGAATTCCGGTAACATACTTAGATTTAGATTTGATCCAGCGCGCCTTAGCGTTGGAAGAAGAAAATAAGATTAAAATCCGAGATTACCTGCGACGCAGGAACCTGTTAGAAGCCATCGCAAAGATGGGATAACAGCAATCAAATACAAATGGAGTACAAATGCCAAGGCAACGATCAACCATCAATATGGCGGAACCACTCAGGTTTTGGCGAGCCAAAAAAAGATTATCACAGTTAAAATTAGCGGAGTTAGCAGAAACCAGCGCTCTCACTATAAGTCAACTGGAATCGGGGAAGCGAAGCGCCCGGGGCACGACAATGGAGAAGATTCTTTCAGGACTTAAGCTATCCCGAGACGAATTCTTTGCCATGCGCGAAGGGGCTGTGGCGACCGCGATGCTTGAACCCGCAAGCGCTATAACTCCTCTGCAGGGTACCGAAGCAGACAGCCAGGCGGCGCCAGCCGTCAGAGAGGCCACCAGTGTTCGTTTGTCAAACCTGGATCTCGAGTTATTGAACCGAATCCTGAACCTGGATTTCGAAGGAAAATTAGATGCTCTGCGCTTCCTGCAAAATTTAAAGTAACGCTATATTTTTCTCCCAAGCCCGGCAGAATGCCGGGTTTTTTTATTGCCAATTCAGGTAATTATGGTGGATTATTTCAGGTACAATACTTTCTTCGTCTCGTTAATATCTGCTCCTACAGCACGTATGAAGTAGATTCCGGTCGCACTATACGGCTGCCAAACTCGGTTCAGAACACCTGCGGAGAATACTCCGTCAGCCAATACGACAATTTTCCGCCCGGAAAGATCTACAACGGATAATTCCAACGAGGAACTCTGAGGTAAGTTCAGGTTAATTTCGATGGCGCTGTTAAAGGGATTCGGCGAGACTTCAAGCAGAGCTTTTAATGTACCCGCAAGCGGATTCTGGCTGTACCCAGGGATTGAAGTGGTAGTATCCCAGACGGCTGTATAAGTATCTTGATGTCCATTGCGGGTGTCAGTCCAGACGGGGTGAATGACATTGTTATAGACGGCCAATCCATTGTACTCGCCGATGAGGCCTGAATCGGTTGAATCGTAGGCAGGGTTGGAAGAGACCTCGGTGATGCGCTCATTGGGCGACCAGGTGGCACCTGCATCGGTCGAATAAGTATAGAAGAGATCCATGTACAGATTATTTGGCAGGTCGAGGCGGCGGTCGTAGAAGATCAGGTGGAGGACTCCATTTTCATCGCAGACGAGCCAGGGATGAAACTGGTCGGCACCGTTGCCCACGACATCATCGTTTATACGAGTAGGCGCGCTCCAGCTTTCGCCCTGATCTATGGATTTAGTAAAAAAGATGTCGGTATCATAATACCAATCGTCACAATAGGCGATGTATATGGTACCGCGATTAGGGCCGTTGGTGATATCGACGTCCATGGCGGGAAAGCAGAAGATGGTTAATTGAGGGTATATGTAAGCTGAGGCAAAGGCGGTCTCCTGCACGATGATATCATTCCCCCAGGTTACTCCGCCATCGAAGGAGCGGTCAAACCGGATAGCTTCATCGTAATATTTCACCCATCCAACGTAAACTTCACCTTCGGGGCCGACCACTGGAACGGGCCACTGCACACCGTGCTCGTCGCTCACCGGCACTTCGTCATCCCAGGATAATCCTCCATCTGTTGACCGCACCAACGTAATAGTGGTTTGGGTGTAAGGAAGATATTCAAAACGTGACCAGGCTATATAGAGGTTTCCATCATATTGGCTTCCGGATCTGTCGCAGGTCATCAATTCTTTATCTTCAAAAAGATCCGGATCGTAATTTGACACTGCCGGCACCCAGGGACTCCAGGACATACCGCCATTGGTGGTATTAGCGACCATCAAGGCGTCACCGCCACCAAAAGTGTTATATGACAAGTTCACGGCGTAAATGATTCCGGAAGAGTGGTACGCTAGGCCGGGGTCGCTCTGTTTCTCAAAGTTGGGGTCGATAAATAGTTCATCCTCCCAGGTAAAACCACCATCGAAGGACCTCCCCACTCCGACGCGACGGTATCCCAGACGGAAGTCTCGCCAGACAGCGATAACGTTAGCGGGATTCCTGGGATTAACCACAATCTGTTGTTCGTTTTGAACCTGACCGGTAGTGTCAGAATTGATACGGATATTCAGCCAGTCATCGAGGATGCGTGTATTTACATCCGGGGGGATCGGTTGTGCTGACGCATCCGGTTGGAGCGCCAGAGGTTCCTCTCTTACGAAAGGGATCACTTCTGCATTCGCTGCAATAATCAAGAAGCAGATCATAAGGATAATTGAGAGTAGCGGTTTCATCGTTAGCCTTCCTTTATGTGAATGATAGAATTTACGAATTAAGGGCGAAAGTGTCAAGTGATTTTAACTGACGATTTTCAACGACTAATTAGCAAATGGTATGCTAATTGCATTTTAGTTGCAGGATTGCTTTGCCCTGCCTGCTTTCTGCTGCATTTCGCTACATTCTCTGAATTATGCTTTGTTTTAAATCTCACATTACCAGAGCAACTTTTCGCAATTACGCACAGTCAAAATATTGGTCAGTGTGCTATACTGAGGC
>CBDUWK010000384.1:0-3127 GCA_965370905.1 uncultured bacterium
CAGAAGCGCTGCTCAGGATTGAACCTAACACCCTTGATCAGCTTCTCCATCCCATGATCGATCCTAACGCCGATATTTCGGTATTGACCCGTGGTTTGCCCGCCTCACCTGGTGCCGCAACCGGACGCGCGGTTTTTTCTGCAGATGACGCTGTTGAATGGACAGAATCGGGCGATTCTGACCGGAAAGCAGTCATTTTAGTGCGCAGTGAAACCAGTCCGGAAGATATTCACGGCATGAACGTCGCTCAGGGCATTCTCACTTCCCGGGGTGGCATGACCTCTCATGCTGCTGTAGTAGCGCGCGGTATGGGTAAATGTTGTGTCGCCGGAGCTGGTGAAGTGCTGGTCGATTATGCCAACAAATTGTTTAAAGTCGGCGATATTGTCATCAGGGAAGGCGACTGGTTTACACTGGATGGATCTACAGGCAGGGTAATTCAGGGTAAGGTTGACACCGTAGAGCCTTCATTGTCGGACGACTTTGAGACACTGATGTCCTGGGCGGACGACGTCCGCCGGTTGAAGGTGCGCACTAACGCCGACACCCCGCACGATTCTAAGATTGCGCGCGACTTCGGCGCTGAAGGGATTGGGCTGTGCCGCACCGAGCACATGTTCTTCGAGGGCGACCGTATAGATACGGTAAGGGAGATGATCCTGTCTGAAGATGAAACTGGCCGCCGCAAAGCTTTGGATAAACTGCTGCCCATGCAGCGCGGTGATTTCGAAGGTATCTTCCGTGCTATGGACGGTCTACCGGTAACAATACGTACCCTCGATCCTCCCCTGCATGAGTTTTTACCGCATGAGGATAGGGAAATCGATGAACTGGCGGGAATAATGGGTGTTTCTGCTGGTAAACTAAAGGAGAAGGTTGAGAGCCTGCACGAACTCAATCCCATGCTGGGACACCGCGGCTGCCGCCTGGGAATCGTCTTCCCGGAAATCACCGAAATGCAGGCTCGAGCCATTTTCGAGGCTGCTGCCAACGTGATCGCTGAGGGCGTGAAAGTGCTGCCAGAAATCATGATTCCGTTGGTGGGACATGTAAATGAACTGAGATTGCAGGAACAGATCGTTCGTCAGGTCGCCGCTCAGGTGATGGGGGAGAAGAACACCAAATTCGAATACCTGGTTGGCACTATGATCGAGCTGCCGCGCTCTGCGCTGACTGCCGATAAGATCGCTGAATCCGCCGAATTCTTCAGCTACGGTACCAACGACCTGACGCAGACCACTTTTGGTTTCTCCCGCGATGATGCCGGTAAGTTCCTGCCTCATTACATCGACAATAAGATCCTGCCGCACGATCCCTTCCAGGTGCTGGACCAGGAAGGCGTCGGACAACTGCTGCGCATTGGTGTGGAGAAGGGCCGTTCTACCAAACCGAATCTGAAAATAGGAATCTGTGGCGAGCACGGCGGCGAACCGTCTTCCGTGGAATTCTGCCACAGTCTGAAATTCAATTATGTCTCCTGTTCACCGTACCGCGTGCCGATTGCACGCCTTGCTGCTGCGCAGGCGGTGTTGAAGGAGAAGTAGGTTAACTTTTAGATAGAGGTGTAGGGGCGCAGCGTGCTGCGCCTTTTTTGTTGTCTTCAGCTAAATCTTCCGAATTCCCTTGATTTTCAGGGGAATTTTTATTATGCTCTTATACCTTGTAAGTGTGCTGTCAAACGCCCCCGTTTGACAGATACACGAGTGTCGGAAGAGGGCGTCCGACACCACAGATTAGGTACGTAGTCGGGGTCGTCGAGAGTAGCCCCCCTTTGGGGCCTGACCCCGACAATACAACTACAATAAAGGAATGCATACCCATGCGTCTCTACGAATTTGAAGGAAAACAACTATTCTCTGAAGTAAAAATCCCCATACCTGAAGGGAAAATAGCAGCGAATATTGACGAGGCAGTTAAAGCAGCCGAGGAACTGGGTTATCCGGTCGTTCTAAAATCACAGGTCCTTACCGGCGGACGCGGCAAGGCGGGCGGCATCCAGTTCGCCGAAAATGAAGCCGAACTGCGCCAGAAAGCCGAAGCACTGTTCAAGCTGGAGATCAAAGGCTATCCCGTCGAAAGGATCCTGGTCGAAAAGAAGATGGCTATCACGCAGGAATTTTACCTGGGCGTCACCATAGATCGCGTCAACTATCAGTGGACGGTTATCGGCTGTTCCGAGGGCGGTGTGGACATCGAAGAAGTAGCAGCTAAAACACCTGATAAGATCGTGCGCATCAACATCGATCCCTCAGATAAGATGCTGGGATACCAGGGCATTGAACTGGCCCATCGCATGGGTTTGCGCGGTGATGACATGAAAGCGGTCGGAGGTATCGCCCGAAAGCTCTTCAACGTTTCCCGCAAGTGGGATTGCAAGATGGTGGAGATCAATCCGCTGATCAAACTGGAGGATGGCAGTTTCGTCGCCGCAGACAGCCGCTTCTCGGTGGATGATGATGCTTTGTTCCGCCATCCCGAATTAGCCGAACGCGGCATCGAAAAGCGCCACGAAGAGGGTGAGATGACTCCCCGCGAGCAGCAGGCAGAAGAGTGGGGCATACCGTACCTCGATCTGGAAGGCAATATAGGTATGTTCCCCGGCGGAGCCGGTTTCGGAATCATGGGCAACGATTTCATTCACCATTATGGCGGAAAACCAGCTAACTTTATGGATTCAGGTGGAGGACCCTCTCCGGAGAGGCTGGCGAAGATGCTGGTGCTCTTAGATGAGAATCCTCAGGTGAAGGTTATCTTCGGGGCGCGTTTCGGAGGGATCTCCCGCTGCGATGACTTCGCTAAGGGTGTTATCATGTTTCTTAAAGATCACGGCTTATCAAAGCCCATGGTGATGCGCTTCACCGGCAATGAATGGCAGGAAGGCGTGCGCATCTTCGAGGAGGAGCGCAAAGCCAATCCTCAGCTATTCGAGAAAATCGAGATCCACGGCATAGAAACACCGATTGAAGAGATATCCAAACGGGCAGTGGAATTGGCGAAGGAAGCGGGATAAGCTACTAAAGAGAAGCGTCGGGTGGGACACCTGACGCCGCTAGAATAGAGAGTTAAAAAGCCCGATCTGATGATCGGGCTTTTTTATTGTATTGGTTAATTATCACTGCCGGGTAAA
>CBDUWK010000385.1:0-3112 GCA_965370905.1 uncultured bacterium
CAACAGATTTCTGATGTCTTTGTAAAAGCCGGTCATGTCGATGCCAATATCATCTGTAAGCTGCTGTTGCAAACCAATTTCATAGCTAACCGTTTGCTGTGGCTTTAATTCGGCATTACCCATTTTATTCGCTTCGTAATCAGAAGAACCTATTTTTACGCCTAATCCACCCGGCCAGACTTCAAATTCCGGATTGTGATATAACTGCTCAAAAGTGGGAATCTGGAAAAAATGACCATAAGAAAAATGGATTACCCCACGGGCAGTAATGGGATAAGCGATCCCGATCCGCGGGCTGATTTGATGTACAGGTTCTGCATCTTTATATTTATAAGTCCATTGATTACCCCTTATATCCACAACATCGATAATTTCGCCTTGTGTTTTATTATAATCATTTTCCTTAACTTTTATAATATCATCCGTAGCTGTACGGACGTTATAATATTTAGCATTGTCCGGATCTCGAAAATCTAAAGGAACTCTACCGTTAGCATCAAAATAATCATATCTTAAGCCGGCGTTAACGATCATATCGTTAAATTCTAATTTATCCTGAATATATAAAGAAGCTTCTACCGGGTCATGCTGATATTGATTATTAGCCGGTGAAGAAAGCTGCGGTATTTTTGGTACAAAAGGATCGGTTTCGCCTCCCTGTCGTATGATTTGAAATTCGTGGAGGTTCAATTTATGCATCCTTAATTCCATGCCGATTTTTACCTGATTAGTTTTATTAACCTGACTCGTCAGATCAACTTTTCCCTGCAGCGTATTGGTATTGCGATAATAATGCCACATTTGAGTGCCACCGGTTTTAAAAGCGTTCTGCGAAGCATCCGTGAGACGTTTCGGATCAACATAACGGGAATCGTAAGGATCCTCATAGACATAACTCTTATAATCAAAAAAGAGATTAGAGAATTTGGCTGTGTAAAAGGTTTTCGAACTCAATGTATGATTCCAGATCAGAATGTGAGTGTAACCGTGTTTAAAAGATTGATAATTACCGTCAGGATTTAATTTAAATAAATGATTATATTCACGGGAATCTACTTTATTCCATAGCAGTGAGTAGTTAAGCCTTATATTGGATGAAACTTTATAAGTTATTTTCAGCTGCGTTGATATTTTTTGGTAAGGATTCATCGGAGTGTAAACGCCATCCCCTGTTTCTTCAACATAAACATTAGGTTCACCCGGCGTAGGGCTGCCATCGCGCTCTCCTCTATCTTTGGTATCAGGAATGCCGTCGGCGCCAATATCGTCTCGATCTTCAAACCAATTTCCAAAATTAGAAGAGTCGGAAGGGTTAAATCTCCGCTGCCCGTAGAGCCATCCTTTGCTGTCATAAAATCTTCCTGTAATGAAAAAGGAGAGTTTATTGTTTAGTCCGGGAACAGGCCCGCTGAGAGATCCCTGAACATTAGCCAACCCCAGCGGCTCTAAATCATCGATATGTAAGAAAGTATCATTATGCTTGCTCAGATAATCTCCGATATAGGCAGATAATTGTCCTGTTAACTTAGCCCCGCCTTCTTTAGTGGCAATGTCTATTATTCCGGACATGGCTTGTCCGTATTCGGCATTAAAGGTGCCGCTAACCACCTGCAGTTCTTGAATACCGGGATTTTCCACTTCCACGGCAATAATTCCGGAGAAGGGATCAGTAACAGAAATTCCATCTATCATATAGGCGACTTCGCTGGCTCGCCCGCCACGGATGTGAATTGCACCATCAACGCCCACTACAATTCCTGCCTGTAATTGTAGAATATCTGCGAGTTCCTCCACCGGCATAACCTCGATCTCTTTGCTGTTAATAATAGATAAAGTAGAAGTAAGGTCTTTTTGAATGATGGGTCGTTCTGCAATAATAACCACTTCTTCAGTTTCTAACAAAGTAGTTTGAAGTCGGAAGTCTAAATTAGTTGTAAAATCGATGGAGACTTTGATTTCGGTTATTCGAGTGATACTGTATCCTATCATCAAAGCTTTTAGCGTATAAACTCCCGGGGAAATATTTAAGATCACAAAGTATCCATCTAAGTCTGTGGATGCCCCTAATGTAGTCCCTTCAATGAGGATATTAACTCCTGGCAGTCCTTCCCCGGTTTCGGCGTCGATAACCGTTCCAGCAATCTTTCCTGTAGTTCCAGCCCAGGCTGTAAAGCTCAGCAACGCAAAATTGACTAATAAAAGATAACTAAAAATACGGAGTATTTTCACTTCTTTTCTCCATTTATATATCACCATCGACGTAAGTTTACGGTCTATACACAAAAACTCCCGTTTCAGTCCCTAAATAGAGACTTTTGTTTTCAGAATCATAAAGCATACTCAACACCTGAGTTTCATTGGGGCTTTCGATTTCGGTCCAGGTTTCCCCTCCATCCCATGTTTCAGCAATATCTCTTCCTCCAGCGATAAAGAGGTGCCCACTTTTCTTCAGGTCAGATACGACACCACGGAACCATGCTCCTTGCCGGTTAGTTACCAGAGGCGAGATCCATGTCTTACCCCCATCAGTTGTCTTAATCACTGCGCCCTGCATCCCTACATACACAATGTTAGGATTTTCTGCATCAAAGGCGATACTGTAAACCGCATTGTCGTGGGGCACAATTTGCGCCAAATTGATCCTCTGCCATGTTTGTCCACCATCGGTAGATTTACGAAGGTCTTCCTGGAAGCGGCCGGTCTCTCCTCCTACCCAAATTTGATTTGATTTTTTGAAGTGAAATATGGTTTCATAAGTCCACGTCTCTCCATAGCTAGTTCCGTAAGAATCCACCCGATTCCAGGTTTCACCAAAATCAACACTTTCATACAAAATGTTGCTGAAAGCAAATATTTTTTGCGACTCCAATTGCAAATCCAAAAATAGATTGGGATGGTCTGGTTCCAGATAGCCATAGCCGTAGACCTCGTAATACAATCCACTGTCGGCAAGCGCCCAGGTATTGCCCCCATCTGTAGTTTTATAAATATTTCTTGGATCCTCTCCCTTATCTGGATGAAAGGCAGCCAATATATCTGTTCGGTCATTAAGTTTCACCACAACATCCATAACACCCCTATTGAAATAGTTTCCTAGACTTGTATCCGCTAA
>CBDUWK010000386.1:0-3092 GCA_965370905.1 uncultured bacterium
AATCGGGCTGGTGCTGGCGTTTGCACCCGGATTAGCTGCCCAGTGGATACCTGTCAACGGTATTCAGGCCCTGGAAGAAAACCCGAGTATCCAACTTCAACGCAGCGATCTTAATGCAATCAATCTGAAACTCACGACACCAGGATTCTATCACGATTTAATCGTCCGTGAAGAGGGTGATTTCAGCCGAATTTCATTTCGAGATGAAGGATTCACTACAAATATCGGTCATCCGCAACTTCCTGTAATTCGCCGCATGATCGAGATTCCCTATGGAGCAACTCCGGAACTGGTGGTGGGGCAAACGGTTATGCTCCAGGATGATATGCGTGCTTTCGGTGTAAACCACCGCCTTATCCCCGTCCAGCCGCCAGTGGAAAAAATTCCCGGCGCCCGGGAGGCAGCAAAATTTGAGATGAATCAGGAAGTTTACGATCGCTCAGAATATACCATCGGAAAGATGGCGCGTTTGGTCGAAGGCGGTTTTATCCGCGGGCACCGCTTCGTTATGATGGAAATCTTCCCCTTTGATTATAATCCTGGTGACGATCAAATTCGCATCATCAGCGAGATCGAAATTGAGATCGACCTGGCTGGTTCCAATCCGGCGCTCACCCGCCAGATGAAAGAACGATATGCGGATCCATATACCAGGGCGTTGACCAGGCGCATCTTCTTAAATGGCGGATTGCAGGATGAATTAGATCTACCCGCGCCACCCTTGGGATTCATCGTGGTGACCAACAATCATTACGCCGGTCTGCCCATCGTTCAGGATCTGGTCACCTGGAAGGAGCAGAAGGGCTATCACGTCACCGTAGCCGCAACCGAAGTCATCGGTGGGTCCACTACCCAGATAAAAAACTACCTCCAAAATGCCTATGATAACTGGCCGGTTCCACCCACACACCTACTGTTGATCGGTGACGTAAATGTCGTCCCTGAATGGGTTGGGACGGGCACCGGTAGTCCGCATACCGATCTGAATTACGGTTGTCTGCAGGGTGGTGATTCGTTTGCGGATATCGGTGTGGGACGCTTTTCACCCTCGACCGATGCCGAACTTACCAACATGATCAATAAGACTCTCGAGTACGAGCAGGTCGGATGGACCGCACCCGACACCTGGGAAAAATACGCGGTCTTTATGGCCTCTACGGACAACTACCAGATCTCTGAAGGTACGCATAATTACGTGATTAACAACTACCTGCAGCCCGATGGATACCAGTATGACAGACTCTATACGGTAACCTACAGCGCTACTACCGCCCAGGTATCCGCCAGCTTTAATGCGGGCAGGTCCATTGGCTGCTATTCCGGTCATGGCAGCACCACCAGTTGGGCAGACGGTCCTCCGTTCAGTCAAAGTAATGTACAAGCATTAACTAATGTCGTTTACCCCTTCGTCTTCAGTTTTGCCTGTTTGACAGGTCAATTCCAGCTTGGAGAATGTTTCGGCGAAACCTGGAGCCGAGATGAACATGCCGCGCTGGCTTTCTGGGGCGCTTCTGTATCCTCTTACTGGGATGAAGATGATGTTCTCGAGAAAGAATGTTTCGAAGGCATCTTCGATGAACAGCTCCCCGGAGAAGATCATAATTTAACCTGGCTGTCCGGCTTTACCGATTACGGTAAGTACATGCTCTGGCAGCATTACGGTGGCGGAGGTATGTGCCAGCGCTACGTTGAAATGTACAACATCCTCGGTGATCCTTCAGTCGACCTCTGGACGGATGTGCCCCAGCAACTGACCGTCAATGCACCGGGTGCTATCCTGATTGGTATGAACCAGTTAGAAGTCACCGTTTCCGGCTACCCCGACTGGGCTATAGTACATATCTATTCCGATGCGGAAGACTTGAAATTTACGGATTATGTTAACAACGGTTCAGTGACCTTTAATTTAGGCACAGGGTTTACTGTACCAGGTACTTTGCATATCTGGGTAACCGGACACGACTGCATGCCTTATCACGGCACCGCGAGTATTATCCCTCCATCAGGACCGTATGTAATCTTCAATTCCCTCACTATTGACGACTCGAACTTGGGGAATAATAACGGACAATTGGATTATTCCGAGACAGTAGAATTGTCCATCACTGCAGAGAATGTAGGTATTGCAGAGGCTGTTGGCGTTACCTTGACAATAACGTCTCTCGATCCACTGCTGACCATTATAGATGGGACTGAATACCTTGGGAATTTGGCGCCGGGAGCGATAAGCAGTACAAATAACGGTTTCACCGTTGAAGCTTCGTCTGAACTGCCTGATGACTATGCATTAGCCTGCCAGTTGGATGCAACGGATGGTATTGATACCTGGACCACGACTTTTGCCATAACAGGCCATGCCCCCGTTGTTCAGTATGAATCGTTGCTTGTGCATGATGATACGGGTAACCAGAACGGGAATCTCGATCCTGGGGAAACAGCTGATCTGGAAGTAACCCTCAGGAACAACGGCTCAACCGATGTCGATAATGTTGCCTTTACTGCATCAACAACAGATCCCTACGTAACTATAACTGCAGCCACCGGTAATGTGGGTTCGCTACCTGCAGGAGGAACCAATACAGGAATCTTCTCGGTTGATGTGTCTGCAAGTTGTCCTCAGGAACACGTTGTCAGGTTTGCTCTGGATATCACTGGGAGTAATGGAAATACCGCCAGTGATGAATTCGAAACTGTCATCGGTAACCTACTCTACAATCCCACCGGCCCGGACAATTACGGTTACACCGCCTACGATCCCTTTGACGCTCCGGAAATGCCGGTTTATGATTGGGTGGAAATCTGTGCTGATTCAGGTGGCCCTGGAACACTGGTGAATTTCACTTTGGATGATCAGACCTTTCAATTCGATCTACCCTTCAGCTTCCAGTATTACGGACAAGTCTTCACCCGTTACACCATCGGTGCTAACGGCTGGGTGGGGATGGGCGATATCCTGGAAGATGATTACTCCAATTCCGGTATTCCCAACGCTGATGGTCCTGAAGCAATGATTGCGCCCTACTGGGAGGATCTATCGCCGCAGCGCACCAACTCAGGAAAGGTGTGGCAATGGTACGATGCCACTGAACACC
>CBDUWK010000387.1:0-3090 GCA_965370905.1 uncultured bacterium
AGATTTATTCGTAGGTTGGCGTGAAGAACTGCCCAATCTGTCTGCACTGGCAGATTCAGGTTATTTCAGTAGAATTAATTCGAGTGTCCCTCCGATGACCTTTCCTGCCTGGTCTACTTTCCTAACTGGTATAAATCCAGGCAAACACGGCATTTTCGATTTCACGGAACGGATACCAGGCAAACTGGGGGTTCGATTTATAAACGCGACCAGGAGAAAATTTCCCAACTTTTTAGCCATCGCATCTGAGCGGAGATTGAGGGTCGGATCGGTGGGTTTGCCGACTACATATCCGCCAGAACCTCTCTCTTGTTTTCAGATTTCAGGTTTCGATACACCTCTTCCCTCCAAGGCAAATACCAGTCACATATATCCGGTTGAGTTAGCAAAGAAAATTGAGGATGAGCTGGGTGGATATTATTTCGGTGATTTCAATGAGGGGAAGATAACACCGGGATGGCATAGAAGAGTATTGGATAAACTTTTTAAAGGTCTAGAACGGAAAAGAGACCTTGTACGGCTCCTTGTTAAGGAGTTTTCTTTGGAACTACTCGTTCTTCATGTAGGAGAGACAGATACGGTTGGACACCATTTCTGGTCATTCCACGATAATAATTCTCCAAGATTCAAAGCTACAGGCGAAGAAGGGTTATCTCGGGCGATCTTAGAAGTGTACCGGAGAACCGATACCTTGGTTGGCGAGGTTCTGGAATTTACCAATCCGGAAAACGTTCTGGTGGTCAGCGATCACGGTATGGGTGGAACCTCGGATAGAATGCTATATCTCAACAATTTTCTGGCAGAAAATGGATTATTGCAGTTTACCAGAGGTAATAGCAGATCCAGCTCGATGGGAACGCGTACACGATTGGGCCTGAAGTGGACACCCTACAGATGGCACCAACTACTCTTTCATTTCGGGGGGGGGAGGATTGCATCCAATATCGAATCGCTGCAGAGATTCAGCGGGATAGACTGGTCGAAAACCATCGCCTACAGTGAGGAATTAAACTACTTTCCTGCGACCTGGATTAATTTGAAAGGAAGAGAACCGTTTGGGATTGTCGCGGTTGAAGATAGAGATAAAGTCGTAGAGAGGATAAAGTCGGCATTGCTACAATGGAGGGATTCTGTAGATGGTACATCCGTAATCCGGGATGTTTTCCGCAGAGAGGAGTTATATGATGGCGATGAAGTTGATCACGCTCCTGACATCATTTTAGAATTAAATCGGCCGGATGGGTATAGTTACGCTCTGGGCAAGAGTAGCTCTGTTTCCAGATTTACGTCTGTGAGACAAATGGCGCCTGAAGAATACATTGGGTATAAGGGTGGCTCCATGAACGGTTCACACCGACAAATGGGGACGTTTATTATAAGAACAGGCAGCAAATTGCAGCACGTATTAGGGGATATTTCACTTGAAGATATCGCACCGACAGTATTACACCTATTGGGATTGAAAAGTCCCGATTGGATGGAGGGACATAGCCTAATAGGTGTTGAACGGAGAATTGACCAAACCGACGTTAAAACTCAAGATGAATATATATACGGTCCAATAGAAGAACAGGCCATAAATGAAAGATTAAGGAAGTTAGGATATTTAGATTAGTAATGTGATACCTCCACTGAAAATAGCTATGGTGGCAGCGTGCCCGTTTCCAACATCGCAAGGTTCGCAAGTCCTGATTCGTGAACTCTCGGAAACACTGGTGCGACGTGGGCATGAAGTTCACGTAGTTACCTATCATTTCGGTGAAGACATTCCATGTGAAGGGTTGATCATACACCGTATTCCGGAATTATTCAAGTATAATAAATTCAGATCAGGTCCCGAGATTCGGAAGCCCATTCTGGATATACTGCTGACTTTCAAACTATACCAGGTTGTAAGGGAACATGGGATACAGATCATGCACTGCCACAACTATGAAGCACCAATGGCGGCGTTCCCGGTACGTTTCTTTCGAAAAGTTCCGGTAGTGTATCACAGCCACAATACCATGTCAGATGAGTTTTATTCTTATTTTAGATTGAAGATACCTCAGGTATCAGCCCGAATTGCCGCACACCTGATGGATCGTTTTATTCCGAGGAGAGCCGACTTTGTTGTAGCGATAAATCGGAAGGTTGCCGATTTTCTAATAGGTATGGGCAGTTCCCCCAAGAAAGTTAAATACATACCTCCAGGTATAGATTACTGCCCTGCTGAGGACATTTACGAAAGTAGAATCAGGAAGGAATACGGTCTGGGAGAGGGGCCGATAATGATCTACGCCGGAAATCTTGATGGTTACCAGAGAATTGATCTACTATTGCAGTCATTGACTCATGTATTCAATAGTTTTAAGGAAGCCAAGTTAGTTATTTTAACCAGTTCGGATCCATCTGGCGTGTTACCATTGGCTAATAATATGGATATCAGCGGTAACGTTGTAGTGATTAGAGATCCTTCATTCAAGGCGGTGCGCCAGCTTTTCGCAATAGGTTCAGTCGCTCTTAATTCACGTATTTCTTGGTCAGGTTTTCCGATTAAGTTATTAAATTACATGGCTGCAGGATTGCCGGTCGTTGCATTTAAGGAAGCTGCACCACCGATATTGAATGGGTTCAACGGAATTCTTGTGCCTGCAGGAGATACTGCTATATTTGGCGGCCGAGTTATAGAAGTATTGAGATCGCCGGATTTTGCTCATAAAATCGGCAAAGAAGCCAAGGATACTGTACATCGTTATTACAACTGGAATGAAATAACTGAAGATATTGAACTTGTATATGCGAAATTGCTAAATCTAAACAACGTGCCCGCAAATCTGAGAGAAAGAGATCCAGCGCGCGCAGCAACAGTAATCTGATAATTCATTATCAATGGTAGAACAAGTAATACACATAGTCAGATTTTTCGTATATCAATCCTCAACATAGGTAAATTAATAGAAGATATTCTTCAGAAATTAAAATATTTCTCTTGACTTGGTAGAAATAATGGCTTAACTTAAATAATCTGATAATGAGAACATGTATAATCGAGGCTTCCGATAATGGAAATTAAGTATGTATGGGATATCCTTGTACGCAGGAAATGGA
>CBDUWK010000388.1:0-3087 GCA_965370905.1 uncultured bacterium
AATCTTTAATCCCTGATCGCTTTTCTCACGAACACCACAATCCATAAAGCAATAATGAAAAATCCGAGCAGACCTTCAATGGAAGCCAGAGTTAAACTCAATTCGTTCGCCGGTCTGATCACCAACAAACCCAGAGTGGTAAAACACTGTATGGAAAATAATATACTCAACCACAAATCATGAAGAACCTGGTACAGAGCTGGGATTCCTCCGATTGAGCTATAATTAATAATTCGCCCATCCATAACAATCCCACTCGCCAGAAAGAAAAAGCCAAATGCCACAATCATCATCAAACCTGTTAAAACGACTCGGAAGGGCCGCTCACCATAACCCATGAACCTTTCGAAAAAGATCAATCTGCCTAAGTATCGCCTCCATTTCTCTTCGATTCGGTATTGTCGCGTCTTCCAATAGTTCTCCTGTTCCGAATACACAGCAGCCTTGCTGAACAAGCCATTGTCCCTGAAAAGCATCCTCACCTGGTGAGATTGAGCCCGTGCATCGGTAGGATTTACGTTGTCCCGCTCTACTTTCGTCAGCCTTGAATACGGTAAAAACAACCAATCGGAAAATCTCTTCGGATATGGTGACTTCTTCATGCCATTGTCGCTCTGTCCAAATTTAGTCCCATCGTTAGTGATAGCGGACAGCTTCGCCGAACGAAAATGGCAGTCAGTCAGGTCCGCCTCCCTCAGATCGGCATCTTCAATGTTGCTTTCCAGAAGATAAGCTTCCTGCAGGTTGGCGCCGCTCAAATCAGCATGCTTGAGGTAAGCTTGCCTCAACACCGCGGCACTAAGGTTGGCTTTTCGTAATGAGGCTCTCTTTAATGCCGCACCATCCAGATGTGCCGCGAAGAGGTTGGCGTCATTAAGATCAGCTTCGTACAAATCAGTATTCTCTAAATGCGTGCGAGTTAAGTTAGCTCTTTTCAGCGAAGCGGAAGTAAAATACGAATCTTGCAGGTATGCCAGTGACAGATCCGCTCCTTCTAAATCTGCATATGCGAAATTGGCTTTCTCTAAGTTCGCGGCGATTAATTTCGCCTCACGCAAACTAACGCTGTCGAAGTTAGCTTCGCGGGCATCAGCCATAGACAGATTCGCCCTGTCGAGTTTCGCCTCGGTGAAATCAGCCGTCTGCAGCTTCGCTCTCTCCAGATTCGTGCCGTTCAGGTTAGCTGACCGCAGATTTGCCTCATTGAGTTCAGACCATCCCATGTCAGCTCCATCTAATCTGGCTCTGCGCAGGTCCGCGCGGTTTAACAAAGCCATGGAAAGATCACATCCATCGAGGCGGGCGGCTGTGAGTTTGACGCCATCCATGCGCGCCTGATGAAAAGACGCTCCGATCCCGCGAATATAAGAAAGGTCTGCATTTTCCAGGTTAGCTTTGTAAAAGTCAGCGCCTTCCAGAAGGGCAAAGGGGATGGTCATTCCGGCCAGATCGGTATTTTGGAGGGGAATACCTCGCAAGTCCAAGATCAGGTTAGTCTGCTCCGGCGAGAAAGAGAGGAATTGGAAACCGTGATCAAGCGTGTACCAGGGAAGTCGGAGAATCCTGCGAACGGCTTTTTGAGGTGGATCGCCGCGCAGGCAAGAGATGATGTCTCTTATCCAGTTCTGACGGTTGTCCCAGCGGAGACGCCAGGTCGCTATTCGTTCGTCTTGTCTTTCAGGCATTCTGGACCGAAGATGGTTCGCATGCCCCCCAAAATCACACCACTATATTTAGAAGCCTCTTGGGCACAAAGATCACCTTGCGGATATCTTTGCCATCGAGGTAGGTTAGCAATTTTTCGCTGGCCTTAGCAGCGGCTACGGCTCCCGCTTCATCGACGTCGACAGGCAGCTCGAGACGATCGCGCAGCTTGCCATTGATTTGAACCACGAGAGTGGTTGTTTCTCTTACCAGTGCTCTCTGGTCGTATTCAGGCCAGGGTTGATCGAAAACCGAAGTTTTCTCAGGCACATCCCCCTTGACTTTATGCCACAATTCTTCACCTAAATGCGGAGCGAACGGCGCTATTAATCGAGCGAAAATTTCCAGAACGGATTTAATTCCTGGTACTGAACTGTCCGCACTCGCCTCATAGAGAGCGCTGAGCAACTCCATCATGCGGCTGATGGCAGTATTGAAGTGGAGTTCATCGAGATCCTGCGTTACCTGCTGAATGGTGTAATGCAAGCTGTAACGCAATTCTTGGGGAAGATCACTTTCTGAGCCCCGATCTTCAATTGGAGCATATTCTTCAAAAAACCTCCACAACCGCTTCACGAAACGGCTGATCCCGACGATCCCCTCATCCGACCAGTCACCGCCCTGTTCATAATCCCCCATAAACATCATGTACATGCGGAATACGTCGGCCCCGTTTTCCTTCACAAATGCGTCCGGATTCACGACGTTGCCGCGCGATTTGGACATCTTGTCACCCTTGTGAGTGATTATGCCCTGGTGCCGCAATTTTGTGAAAGGCTCGTCGAAAGGAATTTCGCCCCCATCGTAAAGAGCTTTGGCTATGAAGCGGGCGTACAGAAGGTGCATGACCGAGTGCTCCGCCCCGCCTATGTAAAAATCCACTGGCAGCCATTTTTTAACCAGATCCTTATCGAAGGGAACGTCGTCACGATCCGGAGAGAGGTAACGCAGAAAGTACCAGGAAGAACACACGAAGGTGTCCATGGTGTCCGGATCACGCTGTGCGGAACCACCGCATTGAGGACACTTGACATTCATGAATTCAGGAACAGAAGCCAGAGGTGATTTACCCTTCGGAGCGAAATCCTTGATGTTCTCTGGCAACAGAACCGGCAGCTGATCTTCCGGGACGGGAACGGCGCCGCACTTCGCACAATGGATAATGGGTATCGGCGTTCCCCAGTACCGCTGCCTCGATATCAACCAATCTCGAAGCCGATAGTTTATTGCAAAACCGCCCTTCCCCTGCTCCTCTAATCTTTTGGTAACTGCTATTGCTCCATCTATAGAAGACGTGCCCTCGAACTCTCCGGAATCGACCATAACCCCGGCCTCGACGTAAGCCTCCTCCATCAAATTCAGATCGAGCAGTTTACCTTCAGG
>CBDUWK010000389.1:0-3080 GCA_965370905.1 uncultured bacterium
CAACTGCGATATCCAAAGCCCAACCGGAATTGTAACAGTGCCCCACCTCAGCTAAATTTGCAGGATCAGAGATATCCCACACGTAAACACCTTCCTCCCCATCTGCAACATACGCATAGTTATTTTCAGAAGCGAAACTAAGGAATGATAGAGAATCGTAATAGAATTCTTCAAACGGGCAAGCTGGATCGGATATATTTATCAATTGTGTAAAATCGCCTTCGATATCCCAGAACGTTACATAGGCATAGTCATTTGTAACAGCGATTTTATAGGGGTATGCTGACTTGTTAAAGCTACTCTCTTCGAATGGATTGGCAGGATCTGATACATTTATCACTGTCAGACCAGAAACCTCATTGACTATGTAGGCGTAGTCTCCACTTGCTGCTACACTTAGGCCTTGTTCCTCTAATAAACCTTCGACATACGGGTTGAAGGGATCGGAGATATTAACAACATTCAAGTAGGGATAACCTATCACATAGGCATAATATCCTGAGACTGCGACATTGTCAGCACTTTCTCTAAAGTGACAGAAACCTGCTTCTACTGGATGGCTGGGATTTGAAACATCGACTATTCGCAAACCTTCAGGACCATCTGCCACATAGGCATAGTCTCCGGCTAATGCTACTCCATAGGCCACTCCCGGTGTATTGTAATAACCATCTTCATAGGGGTTGGCAGGATCCGATACGTTTATTATTCTTAAACCCGCATAATCTCCCGCCAGATAAACATAATCACCGGAAACGGCAACATCTTGAATGTATCGGTAGTTCTGGTATAGACCCTCCCGGAAAGTACTGGTTGGATCGGCTACATTAATAATATAGAGTTCACTCAAACTAGTCACATAGGCATAGTTCCCGGAAGCAGCAACTCTACAAGCAGCATGACCACTAAAATCGTAAAAACCTACTTCATATGGATATGCTGGATTAGATATATCGACGATGCGCAGCCCGCCAAAATCATCAGCAACGTAAATTCTATCTCCTGACAAGGCAAGATCGTTGGATTTGTTGGGCGTGTCGTAATAACCTGCTTCAAAAGGGTTAGCTGGGTCAGAGATATCTACGACTCGGAGTCCAGTTTGGTAGGACGACACAAAAGCATAGTTACCGTAAACAATTACATCATTCGCAGAACTCCAACGAAAATTAAGCTCACCGATTTTAGTCACGTCCAAGCTATCTTGAGTATGCGCAGTTAGGGGGAGAAGAACTGCTATCAAAGCGGAAATGGTTATAAGGTTAGTATATTTCACGACTACCTCCACCTGTTAAACATCATTTCAATATAACATAATTGCACCCGAAAGTCAACACATATAGCATAATACTCAAAATTTATCGGAGGAAAAATGATTCACCAGACGTTATCAGGCCCGCTGTTGAAGGACGCGGGCGTACCGACGGACGAAGACGTCCGTACCATCAATTCACTTAAGAACGCGCCACCTACGCCGGTGTCAGAAAAGGATATCTTCGTGCGCCGCTGCCGGCTGGCAGGAGACACCATTGATGCGTATCACGGCAAATTTCGCAGCAAGGATCTTCCTAAACTGCTGGCAATGGTGCAAGGCGCACCCATGCTCATCGGGCATGACAAACGATCTCTCGGCGTGGCGCGCTTCTTCAATGGCTCGGTGGAAGAGCACGACGGAAATCACTACATCATGCCCAAGTTCTACTGGCTTCGCGGTCACTCTTCGGCAGACGATCTGCGCGTAGCCATTGACGGCGGCTTGTACAGTGAAGCTTCCATCTCGTTCGCGTATAAGAAGCCGACCTGTTCCGTTTGTGGGAAGGATATCCGCACCTGTGAGCATCTGCCGGGGGTGTCAGTCGAGGGGTGTGACGAGCCTGTGTTTTACTACTACGACAACGTCGTTGCAGTCTTAGAGGGGTCGTTAGTTTACCGCGGCGCGCAGCCGGGTACAGGATTCAGTTTGTCCGATTCCCCAAGGGGGGGCTTTGTTCCGGAAAACCCGCTATTTACATTTTCCGGGCAGGGTAGTGGAAGCGCCTCAGCCCTTCAGTCGATCTTAAAAATAAAAAGGCATGGGAAATGGTATAAGGCACCGCTGGTGGAGGAAGAAGCAGGGTAACGAGGCAGAAGAGGGGGCTGTCCCAAAAGGGTCAGCCTCTTTTTTCAGAGTCCTTTTATGATAAAATAAATCGATGATGTGGCAGCACAGACTCAACCAACCTATCTCTTCGTCTTTGAAAAAATTGCCACACATATAGGGATCGGTAATGCCATTACCAGCACAATCCTGCCGGCTATATTGGGGCAGAAAGCAAAGCTAATACCGATAAATAGGATCGACAGAATGATAATTCGCCACTTTGTTCCGATGGAAAGACCCTCACCTGATTCCCAGCTTCGAATGGTATTACCGAAATAGCGGTTGGATCGCAACCAACGATGATACTTAGAGCTCCTCCTGGCAAACAACCAGGCAGCTAACAGCACAAATGGCGTTGTCGGCAAAACTGGAACGAGTATACCGATTATTCCAATCCCAAGAACAATAAATCCAATTATTAAGATAATCCTGTTCTTGACCTGTTTCCACATTATTCTGCTAATTTCGATTGTATACACAGTGAGGCGAGCTACCGCTCGCCCCAATATATCTTGAAATGTTTTATAAGATTATTGATGGTTTTCCTGCGCGTCCACTACCGCGATTGAAGCGATGTTGACAACATCGTCGACCGAACAACCGCGCTGGAGAACATGCACTGCCTTACCCATTCCGGTCAGAATTGGTCCAATGGCGGAGGCATCACCCAAACGCGCTACAAGTTTGTAAGCAATATTGCCTGACTGCATGTCGGGGAATACCAGCACGTTGGCACTTCCGCCCAATTCGCAGAAGGGGAAAATCTCATCCTGGACAGTATTATCCACAGCGGTATCAGCCTGCATCTCACCGTCAATGATCAAATCAGGGCGACGGCTTTTTACGATTTCCACCGCCTTGCGCACCTTGATGGCTTCCGGGTGCTTCACACTGCCGAAATTTGAGAAAGAAAGCATGGCGATGCGCGGGTCAATGTCGAACG
>CBDUWK010000390.1:0-3076 GCA_965370905.1 uncultured bacterium
TTCCTGATGGAAGAATTCTACTTCTCGCATCTCATCGATTTTATTAATAAGTTGGACGTTTTTATTATACTCTGCAAACCAGCCCCCTAAAATTGACTTTAAGGAAAAATGATATTGGAAATGCTGAATCGTTAATTTGATCTGACGAGAAAATTGTTCCCCCTCTGAAGAATGCTTATTATTTAGACGCTTTAGCCTTGGATAAGTTCACGATTCCCAAAGTAAGGCTGGAAATAAATTTCAAAATATTTTCAATTATCAGTTGAATGCAGGGGCTTTTATAATTAACACATCATGGGAACTTGAAATCTCTGAGGCGATATTTTTCTAAAATAATCATTGTCAGTCGGGGGAAGCTCATGTATTTTATAATCGTGGTTGATTCGTGCAACCTCATCTCGGTTCATCCCCTCGCTCAGGTGGTTGGGTGGGGGGATTTTTTTTGTGCTGGCGATTTCGGCTCAGATTAATATAAGGATAATGCCATAAATAGGCAAGTTGTTTTCATGGCGAAGCGTGAAAAATGGGTGTCCGTGTGGCGCCGCATTATAGGTACATTCAATAGAATTGCATCTCGCCCGAAAAATTAGCTTGACTTCGGGGAAAAGATGTTGTAAATTATTATACATAGAGGCTTCAAAAGACAATCAGGAGGATGCAATGAAACGCTTGCTATGGATTTTTGTAGTAATAGTACCTTTGAGTTTGCTACAGGCTTCTGACTGGAATTTAGTGCGGGTACCGGTACCGAAGGACGCAGGAACGCTATCGGATGCCGGCTTCCAACTCTTTCACCGCGCGGGAGATTACTGGATTGGAGGCATACCGAAGGACTCTCCACTGCCTTCTGGCGGGAGCATATTTACGGGATACCGTCACGATGGCGGTGAATTGTTCAGGCTGTTGTTAGCTTCTCCAGGAGAAGCTGATAAATTAGCTGGAAAGGTTAACCTGCTCTTCAGCGCTGCTGATGAAGTGATATTCCAGGCGAATGCCGACCAGTTATCAGGACTTCCCGAAATTCGGGGGGAATGGATTCGCATTTCACTGACTCCGAAACCGATGAAATATTCAGGAGTCGAAATCCCTGCCACAGACGACTTCCATCCTATCATACCGGAGCTAATCAACCAGGTGTCGCAAATTCAATACACCGACTACTTGCAGACGCTGGAAGATTTCGTCACCAGGAATACTTATACGACCGGGTGCGATAACGCCGCGGACTGGATTCTCGCGCAGTTCCAGAGTTTCGGGTTAGACGCTCGCTTCGACAACTTCACCATAGGCAGCTATACCAAGCACAACGTAGTCGGTGAGATCCCCGGTTTCCTATATCCGGATTCGGTACTTTTCATCACTTCGCATTATGACGCCACCGCCGGCAGTCCAGGTTCTCCGGAACCGGTAGCTCCGGGCGCGGACGATAACGGCTCAGGGACAGCCTGTGTGCTGGAATGCGCGCGGATTCTTTCGCAATACAATTTCGAAAAGACGATCAGGTTCGTGGCCTTTGCGGGGGAAGAACAGGGTTTATATGGCAGCAATGATTACGTGGATGATCTTTTAGCGGCCGGGACAATCGTAGTCGGCAGTTTCAACTACGATATGATCGCCTATTCTGGAAACGATCCACTGCCTCCTGACCTGGTGCTCTATACCGATAACAATCCCCGTTCACAGGCGATGGCGTACAAAGTAGAAGAAGCGATCCTGACGTTTCTCCCCACCGAACTGGAACCGGACGTAGATATTAGTCCCTCCATGGGGTCTTCGGATCACGGACCTTTCTGGGATGCGGGATTGCCGGCTATATGCGGTATTGAGGAACAGGCCTGGGGACCGGATTTCAATCCGTTTTACCATTCGGTTAATGACCTAGTGGTAAACTGCGATCTGGAGTATGCCACCAATGTCACCAAAGTCGCGCTGGCGGCTTTCGCAGATTACGCCGGACCTATCGTGGAGAGCGGACCTTACATCGCCATAAACGATAAGGAGTTCGATGAAATCACAGGCAACGGCAACGGGGCGCCCGATCCGGGTGAGACCATGAGCTTGCTGGTTACACTGATAAACGTCGGCAACGAGGCGGCAACGGGTATATCTGCGACGCTTACGACATCCGATCCCTACTTGACAATCACACAGAATTATGCGACTTACCCCAATCTGGATCCCATGGCAACCGGAGTGGCCTCACAGGCACACGAATTTGCGATCAGTTCTTCGTGCCCGCAGGGGACATGGGTGAGCACAGACCTGGAGATCACTGCTGATGGAGGATATCAGAACAGTTCGGTGATCAATTTCATGGTTGGCGATCCCGTGTACGAACCAACAGGGCCGGATGCTTACGGTTACTTAGCCTACGATCCGTTCGACGAACCCGAATACCCAGTGTACGAATGGGTCGAGATCTGCGCAGATTCGGGCGGTTCGGGGACGCTGGTGAATTTTACCCTGGACGATCAGACCTTGCAGTTCGATCTGCCCTTCACATTCCAGTACTACGGGCAGTCATTTACACGCTATACCATCGCTGCGAACGGCTGGATCGGTATGGGAGACATCCTGGAAGATGACTATTCGAATTCAGCTATCCCCAATAGCGACGGGCCAGCAGGGATGATCGCTCCATATTGGGAGGATTTATCTCCGCAGAGACAGAACTCGGGCAGGGTGTGGCAATGGTACGACAGCGCCAATAACCGGCTGATCGTGGAGTACAACCACGTCGAACAGTACGCTCCGACAGGATCGTTCGAAACCTTTCAGGTGATCCTATTAGATCCTGCTTATTACCAGACTTCCACCGGAGACGGCAAGATCATTATCCAGTACAAGGATATGTCCGGGATCGCACAAGGAGAGGGTACTATCGGAATTGAAGATCCCAGTGAGACGATGGGATTGCAGTACCTGTTCGACGGGGCTTATGACATTCACGCTGCCCACATCACCGATGAGATGGCTATTCTGATAACTCCGCCGGAGAACATGCCCGGAATGACCATCTCACTGACCTACAATTCAGGATCGCCGGTACCTCCGGGAGGAGGTTATCTGGGCCTGG
>CBDUWK010000391.1:0-3073 GCA_965370905.1 uncultured bacterium
TTTATTCTGGTGTAATGCTACACGTTTCGACGAATCGGTCCGAAGGTCCGTAGGACTCCCACGGAGACTCTTATGGATAATGCCTAACCTCCAATCTATACAAGTTCATACGAGGATGATAGACACTTGTCCGCCTTTGGTGGATTCTTGTCTGTCATTAAATCGGTATTGGAAAATACTTTCGTGCATTGGTATAAATAATGTAGGGGCGCAGCACGCTGCGCCCCTACTGGATCCCGGATCCCCGAAGGGACAGGCAAGTCCGGGATGACAAACTTCGTTTGTCACTTCATCAGCACCATTTTCCCGCTGGCGACGTATTCTCCCACCTCAAGCCGGTAAATGTAAATCCCGGACGACAGATCAGTTGCATCGAAAGTTACTTCATGCTTCCCGGATGTGAAGTATTCCGTAGTCGGGGTTGTCCCTGATCCCGACACGTTAACAGGCCGCCCTGTTATGTCGAATACCTCCAGCTTGACATGACTTGCAACTGGTAACTGAAAGCTGATAACTGTCGAGGGATTAAACGGATTGGGATACGCTGAATAAAGAGTAAATTCTTGAGGTTTTTGTGCATTCTGTGGGTTTATGCCTGTAATATTATCCAGACGAATCAACCAAACATCAGATTCTCCCGCTCCGAAGGATGACGTTTCCCCAGTAAGAATATATCCGCCATCGCTGGTCTGCTGAACGCTGTACCCATATTCAAAATAGCTTCCCCCAAAGGTTTGGGTCCACACTTCATTCCCGTTTCCGTCCGTCTTGATTAAATAGACGTCATCTGAATAAGCACCATCCGTCTTTCCGACGATAATGTAACCCCCGTCTGAAGTCTGCTGAACACTAAAGCCCCATTCCCAACCAAGTCCCCCGAAAGTTCTGGTCCACCTTTCATTTCCGTTCCCATCCGTCTTAATTAAGAATACGTCATACCAATTAGGGTAGTGCATAGTAGTACCGGTAATGACGTAACCTCCATCTGAAGTCTGCTGAACACAAAATCCTCTATCGTCAACGCTTTCTCCGAAAGTCTGGTGCCACTCTTCATTTCCATTACCGTTAGTCTTGATTAAATAAACGTCATAATCACCAGCGCCATAAGACATGGTCCAGCCTGTGATGATATACCCGCCGTCGCTGGTCTGCTGAACGCTGTAGCCATAATCATAAGAGCTTCCGCCGAAGGTCTGACTCCACTGCTCTGTCCCCGAAGCATCAGTCTTGATCAGATAGACGGCAACATAACCAGGTCCATAAGACCAGGTACTTCCAGCTATTATATATCCGCCATCGCTGGTCTGCTGAACGCTGTAGCCCCAATCACTATTGCTCCCGCCGTAGGTTTGGGCCCATAAGGTATCTCCCAAAGCGTCGGTCTTGATTAAATAGATGTCAGAACTACCAGCGCCATAAGACACGGTATATCCCGCGATGATATACCCGCCGTCGGTGGTCTGCTGAACGCTTCTTCCTTCATCGTTTAAGCTTCCGCCGAAGGTCTGACTCCATTGCTCTATACCTGAAGTATCGGTCTTGATTAGATAGATGTCATAATTACCAGCGCCGTAGGATCTCGTACTTCCGGCGATAATGTAGCCCCCATCTGAAGTCTGCTGGACGCCGTGGCCTACATCATATTGACTACCGCCAAAGGTTTTGGTCCAGAGGGTGTCGGGTTGGGCGTTCGCTTCAATCACCATCATTCCCAGAAGCAGAAACGCCATTAGAGGCACTTTGAAATATAAATATCTAGAATTTCTCATGATTAGTCCCCTTTATCATGTAGAAAGAGCTTTCCTCCAATATAACAATTATAATGCGAATTGTCAACCCTTATTATTCGCATATAAAAAAAATAATTCTCTTGACATTTTTGTTCTCGGCACGAAACGGCAGTCGTTTCCCATCCAAGTCAAAAAACGATTGACATATTGGAGCTTGAGCCTTACTTTTACATAACTCTTTGGGAAGCACCTAAATCGTGCTGGTCAGACGCCCTCGTCTGCCAGATGAAGCTCAGATTGTCTGCAGAAATCCCCATGGAAAGCTCAAGCCCCACCACTATCCTGATAATCTACATCCTCTATCTCTGCGTCCTCCTGACCGTCGGTTTCCTCACCCGTGGCCGCACCAAAACCATGGCTGATTACTTCCTGGGTGGCAGGAAAGTCGGTCCCTGGTTGACCGCGGTCTCTTCTACCGCTTCATCAGAATCGGGCTGGATAGTCCTGGGAGCCACAGGTTTGGTCTATGCAGATGGTCTCTCAGCCTGGTGGTTTATGCCCGGCTGTCTGGCAGGGTATCTGGTCAACTGGTTCTTCTTAGCCGGTAAGATGCGCCAGCACTCCAGAGAGAACAATTCCATCACCGTGCCGGATTATATATCCTACAGCTTCGGAGACCGCCTGCACCTGCTCCGATCTGTGGCAGTATTGATCATCTTCTTCTGTATGCTGGGCTATGTCGCCGCGCAGTTCACCGCTGCGGGTAAGGCTTTTCAGGCCATCTTCGACTGGCCCTATGCCATCGGAGTATTAATGGGTGCTGTCATCATCATTATTTACACCCTGATGGGCGGTTACTTCGCAGTTGTCTGGACCGACCTCATACAGGGATTGTTAATGGCTTTTGGTTTGATCATCATGCCGATTATCGCCTTCTTCGTGGTGGGAGGAACTTCAGCCATATCTGCCGCGGCGCCAAATCCCGAATTCTTTACCTGGACGGGAGGAAAAACCGGAGCTGCCCTAATCGGCTTGCTGGTGGGATTACTGGGCATCGGCTTAGGTTACCCCGGACAACCGCACGTCATCACCCGCTATATGGGCGCGGCCAGCGATGAGGTTATCCGGCGCGGGCGCATCATCTCCATTGTCTGGGGAATTGCGGTTTTCGGCGGAGCAGTCCTGCTCGGTTTGGTCGGTCGAGCCTTGATCCCCGAACTTGAAGACCCGGAGCACCTTTTCCCCAACGCGGCATTAATGCTATTGCACCCCATAATCGCCGGGATTATGCTCTCTGCCATTCTCTCAGCGATCATGTCCACGGCTTCATCGCAATTGCTGGT
>CBDUWK010000392.1:0-3070 GCA_965370905.1 uncultured bacterium
ACCATAATAAGCATCATCCGGATCGAAATATAAGAAAAATATGTTCTATTGTCAATTACTTTCTGGTGAGGGGTTCTAAGGCCTAACTGTTCTCAGCAGGCGGAAAGCCAGAGGAATATCTACCTGGGTATCACCAATTCCACTCAATTCCCAAAATAGATCCCGAGGGTGATCATCCTTGAACACACTTCCATTCTTCATGATAACAAGTCGGTCCCCGATCAGAGCTTCGGCGGGGAACTGAGTTATTAGAACGGTCGTTATCTGCCCCTTTAGTTCCCCAACAACGGCACTAACCTGTTCGCGTCCTTCCGGATCCAGCAACGATGTAACTTCGTCTAGGATTAAAAGCTCAAGTTCCATAGCCAGGACGGAGGCGAGAGCCACCAGTTGTTTTTCACCGCCGGAAAGTGAGAATGGAGAGCGTTGTGCAAATCTCTGGAGATTGAATTCGGTTAACAGCGCATCAACTTTTGTCCTTATTTCGGTTGATGGAACTCCTCGGTTTTCGAGCCCAAAGGCTATCTCTCGCTCGACGGTAGCTGCTACCATCTGATCATCCGGAGATTGAAAAACTATGCCAACGCGTCCCGAAATCCCTGATCTCCCTTCTGATTCTGTTTGATCATTTCCGAGGATTTCCAACCTGCCTTGTGAAGGTAACATTAAACCTGCAAGGAGCTTTGCCAAGGTGGATTTCCCACAGGCGTTCGGTCCCATAATGGCGATGCACTCACCCGCTTCTATGGTAAGCGATATGTCACGCAGAATCGGCTCATCCCCGCCGGGATATGTGAAGCTCAGGCTCTCTGCACGAACGCTGCAAGTTTTTTCTTCAGAAGTGCTTATGGTTCTTCTATGCGTTGGAATATTTGGGGGACAATTGAATACCAGCCAATGGGCATAGCGTGAACGCCATCGCAAAGATGGCGGCAACCGTCAATGAGTTCCCGACAAATTGCTATGGATTCTGCAGTGCGGTCCTTTGCTTTTTCCATACGCTTGATCAAGACTTCCGGCACGTTGATACCGGGTATATTATCATTCATATAACGCGCCATTTTGGCCGATTTCAAGGGGATAATACCAGCGACAATCTTTACGTCGAGATCCTTGACCTGGCCGATAAAATCCTCGAAGATTTTTAAGTCGTACACCGCTTGTGTGAAGAAAAATCTCGCTCCAGCCAGCGCTTTTTTTCGCATTTTCATGATCTGGAGTTCCGGCATGTCTGAACCGGGATTGACCACCGCGCCGAGATAGAAACTGGGGATTCCTTCCAGATCATGGCCGTTGTAGTCCTTGCCGCCCATCATCTCCGTGCACAGACGCAAGAGCTGTACTGAGTCGAGGTCGTAAACCGGCTTGGCTTCCTTGTGATCTCCCATGGATTGATGATCTCCAGTCATTACCATTACGTTACGGATACCCAGAACGTATGCGCCCAACAATTCACTCTGGAGCGCTAACCTGTTACGCTCCCGAGTGGTGATGTGAAAGATCGGTTCAATTCCTTCTCTGACAAAGAGATTGCTCAGCGAAAGCGAATTCAGACGCATCACCGAAGCGGGATTTTCGTTGACGTTGACAGCGTAAACGTAATCTTTTATCGCATTGGCATACTGAATAACTTTGTCGATGTCGACTCCCTTGGGTGGAACGATTTCGGCAGTCTGAACGAACTCACCGGAATCTAAGGCGCATTGGAGACGGGTTAAGCCTTCAGGTTTAACGTCCTCAAGCTTGATCTGCCAGTTGCGTTGCCCAAATTCACTGTGTAGGTACTTCTCTTCCCTGCTCTCAATCATAGTTGCCATTCGTTCGGAACGCGCGTCCTGATTTTCCAGCCGAAGGTTAACACCGCCAGGTTTGATGGACAGTTCATAGTCTTTCATAGGCTGATACTTATCCAGGAGATCGGAGCGTCCCTGTTTCTTGAGCCGATCGAGGATTAAAGCCCAGACACAGGGACGGTCTCCACCAACTTCGCACATACCATCCTGGGAACCGCCACAAGGACCATTTACCAATGCTTTAGCGCACCGGGTGACAGGGCATATGCCTCCGGTGTCAGCAATGATGCATTCGCCGCAGGTAGAGCAATGTTCCTCGAACCAGCCGTACCGCTTAACGTTGCCCAAAAATAGGGAATTCAGCCCTGGAACTACGGAACCAGGGTGGAGATCTGCCACTGCCTGCACGCCAGCTCCACAGGAAAGAACTACGATAGCTTCTGCTCGTGATACCTCATCGGAGACTCCGCGTAACTCTTGTTTTGCACGCAAATTATGGCAGGGTCCTTCCGAAAGCAGAGTCCCGACTACCTCTTTTCCTGCTTGAGTTAAGTTGAGGGTCATTTCTTCCAGCTCGGGAGCCCCCCCGGTCTGTGCCAGGGCAGCACAGTCTGCACAACCGACGAGGAAAATTTTGCTGAAACCTTCTAAACTATTTAATATTTCATTGAAGGGTTTTTTCTCGGTGATGATCACGATAGTCTCAATTCTTTATTTTATACTCTCATATAGCGCATGATGCTATTATAGTTATACGAGAAGGAAGCAAAATGCGTAGCTTTCTGACTGAAAAGCTAATCAGTAAAGATAATACAAAAAAGCGTTCTTGTCAAGAAGAGGTGCGCTGAATAAAAGGAGAAATAAACTCCAAATCCTTACTTCCGCAACTGGTGCGTCGAGAGAATGATAACACCGGTTATTCCTTGCTTGGATTTCTATAATTTACTATATTATCGAGATGTTAACCTACCAGTTGATCGCGGTAGCAGTTGCGCTGGGCTGTGATGCTTTCTCAGTTGCGATCGGTGTTGGAGCGTTGGGACTATCGAAACGGCGCATCTTCCGTTTGTCGTGGCATTTCGGTCTGTTCCAGTTTCTGATGCCTCTTATAGGTGTGAGTATCGGTCAATTCGCCTCTGCGTTGGTAGGTACAGCCGGACACTGGATTGCTGCCATCGGTTTACTGATCATCGGTATCAATATGGTTCGGCAGGCTCTCTTTACGCAGAGGGAAAGCAGATCTATATCCGATCCTACCAAAGGCTGGTCGCTAATAA
>CBDUWK010000393.1:0-3067 GCA_965370905.1 uncultured bacterium
CCCTGGCTACCATGGTGGATCACATCAACGAGTATAAAGAGCTCCATATAATCACTATCGAAGATCCGGTGGAGTTCTTTCACAGCAGCAGGAATTGCCTGATCAACCAGAGGGAGCTGGGTGTTAATACCCATTCCTTCGCCAATGCACTACGTGCTGCTCTGCGTGAAGACCCGGACGTAATCCTGGTGGGTGAGATGCGCGACCTGGAAACGATTGCGTTGGCCTTGACCGCGGCAGAAACAGGGCACCTTGTGTTGGCGACCTTGCACACTTCCAGCGCCGCTAAAACCATCGATCGCATCATCGATATATTTCCTTCCTCGCAGAAAACGCAGGTGCGTTCTATGCTTGCCGAATCGTTGGAGGCTGTCGTAGCGCAGAAGCTTCTGCCTCTGAAGGATGGAAAAGGACGTATTGCGGCCATGGAGATCATGATAGGAAATACTGCGGTTCGCAACTTGATTCGTGAAGATAAAATCTACCAGATTCCATCCGTGATTCAATCGAGCGGTAAAATGGGCATGCAAAGCCTCGATCAGGATATGATGCGCTTGCTGCACAAAGGTGTTATCGACCGGGACGTCGCCAAACACGTTGCCGAAAATCCAAAGCTGTTTGAAGTAAACCTCGCCGGCTGATCAATTTATCGTCGGCCTGGTTGATAATCTGATGAAACGCATTGTCAACAAAATGAGCACCACGCGAATTACAGCCTGGTTAAAGCGTGATGATGGGATAACGTTCCTCGAGGTCGTTGTCGCTCTTATCATGCTGATGGCTGGAGCGGTTGTAGTAACACATTCGCTCTTTTTCGGGCACCGTATGCTCGATGTGGACATGCACAAACAGCAGGTTTCACGCATGGTTCAGCAGGAGCTTGAACATTGGATTGGCCGAATCTATATGAACGCCGCCATCGAACCTGAAGATCTGGCGCCTAAGAATCGTTACAAGAGTTTTTTAATCGATGAGGACGATTTCAATATTCCCATAAAAGTCTGGATTTCCAAATCGGCCATCACCGAAGTAATGGATCCTGAAAATACCACGTCAACCGGCGCTCCCGAGACAGCTTACTGGAAGATAACAATTTACGGCGAATGGGAAGAACCTGATGGCCAGTCTTTTTCCAGGAGTATAGGTACTGAACTCGCTCTGAGCACTTACGTAGCTGACCGTCAATGATATATGGTTAAGGTAGAGAAAAGATTTTTATGGAAACAAGCCCGGAACGATTCCGGCTGGACTCTAATTGAAGCCCTCATTTCTGTAGTCTTGATATCTCTCATCTTTCTCGGCTTCGCCGTTTCCCTGCTCTCTTTCCGTGAATGGATAGATCGTTCCTGGGCAATTCGGGTCCTCGATCAGTACGCCAATGACGTTCTTTCCAACGTTGACAGTCTGCTCAGAACGGCAAAGAGAGTCGATGTGAATCCGCCGGTGAATGGTTTGGGCAGTTTCACCATAAAGGTTCTGGATAACTACACTTACCATTCCGGTGGTGCGGATACGCTCACCTACACTTTTTCGGCTCATCCTACTGTAGGAGTCCTCGTATCGGAAGGAAATGCCGTGCCCGCAGAATTTTACCATCATAAAACCAGGGGGAAGGAAATTTTTCCGCCCAGGAGTTGGGATAACAACCACGAATTTGAGATAGCGGACTTCGGTTTCGAATCTTTTTACGATCCCTATTTGCCGGAAAATTTCAACAGAGCTATTGCGCAGATCTATTTAACGATAGATTACCGACGTACCCGAGAATTTGAAGGTCAAGGTATTGGGCAGGATAAAGTTTTAACCAAACAATACAGAATTTCCTCATTCTTGAAAAACTACATCGAATCTACGGAATAACACAGTTACTCAAGAGAGGTGATCATGAAAACTCTGAAAAACGTGTTAAGGGAAGAGGGTTTCGCCCAGTTCATCGCCATAATTCTTGTGGCACTACTCATCTTCACCGGTCTGGCGTATATGAAATGGGGCGCTGAAGAGAGCTGGGAGGCAATGTTTGAAAAGCACAAGCTGCAGGCCTATTACGCAGCCCATGCCGGAGTTATGGATCTCGGTTTCAAGGAATTGCGCGCGCTGAAAATCGACAATGTACCTGAAGAAGAAGTAGAACTCGGCATTTCAGTGTTAAAAGATGCCTCCGGGAATATCGTAGCCTCTGCTAAAGTATATCGAGATCCCGACATTAACAAAGCCGCCACTGTATTCGGCGATTACAATTACATTGATTATAAAGGTGTCGGCAAAGTTGTGTTTAAAGATTATGAAGGGAATGACGCTTCCATCACCGATTCCATGACTTTAAAGATAAAGCTCGTCGGTTTAGCAGAGTACTTCTATTTAACGGACAATGAAACCACACCCTTCGGTGAAGTGATCAAATTCTGGCATGAAGACACGCTGGAAGGTTGGGTACATTCCAACGATACCATCGCCATAATGGAGAATCCGGTTTTCTACGACAAGGTTACCACGGTCGCGCCAGTATTCTGGCAGGGGATAGGCTACAATCCTCAGTTTTTAGGCCCCCTTCCCATATTCGAATACGGGGAGGTCTTCCTCCCCACGGAGGCTACAGAGCTCCGTGCCGCCGCCGCTGCTCAAGGTAATTTCTTCGATTCTGATGACGGCTACTGGGCTCACCGGCTGGTATTCATGAATTACCAGGGATGGAGAATGTACCGCTGGGAGATGGGGACACCATTCGAACCTGCCACAGCAATAATCATTGGCTCGGGAGGTATTGAGACCTGGGGAGCCATTTTCGTAGAGGGGTATCTGGAAATGAAGGGCGTTGTCAGGGGCAAGGTTACAGTGGGTGCCAGCGGTCATCCTTTTAATCCACAAAATCCTGATGGACACCTGGGCAAACATTGCATCCGCTTATTGGATGACGTGCGATACCATTTCGCAAACGTGTATAATGGTTCTTTTGACGATACTTCCGGCATTAATGAGGACATTCTGGGAATCATTTCAGAGAGTAACATAACCATCGCCAACACCTGGGAGAACGGGCGGGAAAATCAGGGTGGTCCGGCTCCCGATA
>CBDUWK010000394.1:0-3067 GCA_965370905.1 uncultured bacterium
GGAGAAAAGGATGCCAAAGCGCTCAGTCTCGTTTTTACTGATGATGGCTCTATGTGGGTAGGTTTGACGATTACGCGGGATTCGGATCCATTTAAAACCATTAGATCGGGCGGATTGAAGAGTTGGAATGGTGAAGAATGGATTCTCAAATCACCAGAAGGAGCACTTGTGGAAATTGTCACCGATATTTTAGTACAGGATGATGGCTCGCTCTGGGTGACAGGACAGTTAGAGCTGGGGTATAATAATGGCGTTATCAGCCATTTTGATGGTAACCATTGGATTAACCTTGGTCGGCAACAGGATTCAGGTGACACGACTCAGATGCAATGGGCGAGCCCCGACAGCTTCTTTTGGTATTTGACTCGTCGCATGACAGTGGACAACAGCGGTTCCGTTTGGGTTGCCAGCGATGGTAGAGGAGTCGGTTGGTTTGATTTTAAAAATGATACCCTTGAAACTAATGGTTACTATGCCGCTGGTACCGGACTTTTTAATATAACAGCTCCCTCTCATTATTGTGTAGTTCGCGATCTTATGACTGACAAATTTGGGAATGTCTGGATATGTAACAGCGAAGCGGACGCCTCCCTGTCCGGTGATAAGCCTATCGTCATCGTTCCGGCTGAATTCATTGAAGATCCTGTAACTTTCCCAAACTGGTATTACATTGGTATAAAGGAAGAGAATGGTACACCGCTTCAAAGCTCTCAATATTATGTCGATCGTATCGCAGAGGATACTTTCGGCAGAAAATGGTTTGGAGGGAACAATAATACAGGTGAAGATAAAGGTGTCTGGATTCTCAGTGATAACGATACTCCTTTCAACGATCAAGATGATCAATGGACGCATATAACTGGGCTGCCTTCTGATTCAATAACAGCTATAGTTACGGATCGAGATGGTATTGTTTGGGTCGGTACACCGGCAGGAGTTCAATATTTTTATCCGGCTGAGGATCCCCTGCAGTTGAGTGCAAATCGAGTAGATTTATGGGGTTTGCCTGTAGGAAACGGTGTGAATACAATTGCCATAGATCCACAAAATAACAAGTGGTTTGGCACCAATCAGGGAATCAGTATTCTCGCATCGGATAATTTCACCTGGTTGGCATCTTATACCACTCTTGATGGCGCATTTCCAACCCCTCTACCGGGGAATGTCGTTCAGGCGATTGCTTTCAATCCTGAGACCGGTGACGCCTGGATCGGAACTGACAAAGGTCTGGCGCGCCTTTCCACACCCTATAAACAGATGGGTAATACACTCACCGAGATTTCCATCATTGCCGACAGCAACCCATTTCTAATTGAAGAGGGCGGCAAAACACGCCTCTTTTTTGACGCCGCAGGATTATCAGAAACCACCGATATGAAAATCTTTACGGCTGCCGGTTTTCTCGTCAGGGAGCTAACCAAGAATGAGATAATATCCGGGTGGGATGGGAGAAATTCCAGAAACGAACTAGTTGGCTCTGGCATCTATCGTCTCCGGGCTTATGATCCCTATGGGAATGCCGAAATTGGAAAAGTAGCCGTTATCCACCGCTAATATGCTACAACGTCTAAGTATTTCCGATTACAAAGTACTATCTAAGGTTGAGGTGTTTTTCCAACCCGGCCTGAACGTCATTACCGGTGAAACGGGAGTGGGGAAATCCCTGCTGCTCGAAGCTATCGGTTCTCTCTTTGGTGGTCAGCACAATAAATTGCCTGTCAGAACCGGTTGTGATAAAGCAGTTGTTGAAGCGGAATTTGCAATTATTGAGGATACTTTTCTTCAACACTGGCTTGAAAAAAACGATCTTACAGTTGAATTGCCTATAATCCTCAGGCGCGAATTTTATCGCAACGGCCGGACAAGATTTTTTATTAACGATTCTCCCGCCAACTTAGGACTGGCTGCTGAGTTAGGTGATTTGCTCATAGAGCTGCATGGACAGCACGAAGTGATTTCCTTATTCGATTACCACAAGCAATTGGAACTTCTGGACTCATATGCTAACGATTCTGGGAGGTTGCGTTCCTACCAAAAATGTTTTAAAGAACTTATATATCTTCGTGAGAAATTAGCTACTTTGAGAAAGAGGATAGATGATTCACAGACAGGCAGAGATACATTGCGCCTACAACTGGAAGAACTGGAGAATCTCAATCCTCAGCCTGGTGAAATTGTTTCCATTGAAACTCACCTCGTGAGATTGGAAAATTCGGAAAAAATCTTCCAAACCTGCTCAGATATTTGCGATAGGTTAAACGAGGCTCCCGATTCAGCTATCGAGAAGCTTTCAGAAATTCGAGATTGGCTACCGGAACTTATTGAGTACTATCCTGCTCTGAAGGGGTGGGAAAATGAAATTGACAATACCAGATCTGTTCTGGTGGAACTTAATCGGTCCTTACTGGAACTTGCTCGTAAGCTTCACTATGAGCCACAAACGGTAGAAGATTTACGCCAGAGAAGTGCATTGCTTGTCGGTTTCCAGAAGCGATGGAGTTGTGAAGATAAAGATCCTACCGATTTCGGAGAGGAAATAAGAGAGAAGCTGGCGCATCTGGAGAGTTTAAACACCTCGGCCGAGACTCTAACAGTTACAATTGCTGAAAATGAGGATAAGTTAAGGAAAATAGGGGAGAAGCTATCATATCTACGTAAAGAGGCTGCAAAAAAGCTTGAAATAGATGTGCAGGAAAAACTGTCGATGATTGGGATGGAGAAGGCGAAATTCAGGATAGCATTTGCACCGATCAATTTTGAAAAACCGCTCATAAGCGGCTTTGATCGAGTGACTTTTATGCTCTCTCCGGACGGTAAATTGGCTCATCTGCCTCTGAATAAGGTTGCTTCCGGAGGCGAAATGAGCAGGATTTTGCTTGGCTTAAAAAGTTCATTGGCATCTGTAGATAAAATTGAATCTCTTATCTTTGATGAGATAGATCAAGGTATTTCAGGTCGCGTGGCGAGGATGGTGGGACAACAGCTTCTTGAACTGGCTAAAAGCCACCAGGTAATTGTAGTAACACATCTTCCCCAGATTGCCAGCCTGGGAGAAATACACCTCTCC
>CBDUWK010000395.1:0-3059 GCA_965370905.1 uncultured bacterium
CACCGATATCGAAAATTATGACGAAATTTCCGGATTTCCGGTGTACAAGGCTTTGTTATGTGAGGTAGTTAAAGTGGAAGATGGTACTGGACGCAAGCGTTCAGAAGTTTCCAAGACAAGGAAATTTAAATCTGTCGGAAAAGTAAGTATTCCTCAGAACGTTAGACACAAGAGGAAGATCTATCTCGACAACAATGCCACTACTGCAGTGGATAAAGCAGTACTCGAAGTAATGTTACCTATTCTGCATAATACTCATGGAAATCCATCAAGTATTTATGAAGCAGGAAGGAATGCACGCAAAGGAATTGAGACAGCTCGCAGGCAGGTAGCTAAATTGATTAACGCTCGTCCCAGGAGGGTTATATTCACGGGAGGAGGATCCGAGGCGGACAACCTGGCCTTGAAGGGTGTGGCTTTTGCCTTGAAGGATAAGGGAAAACATATTATTACCAGCAGTGTAGAACACCCAGCAATAATGCAGAGCGCCCGATTTTTAGAAGGAATGGGATATGAGGTAACCTATTTAGATGTAGATGAATCTGGAGTGGTTCAACCCGATAGATTACGAGAGGCGATAAGAGATGATACTATTCTCATTTCTATTATATTAGCCAATAATGAGGTGGGAACGATTCAGCCGGTCGAGGAACTCTGTGCAGTTGCTCATGAGAAGGGGATTATATTTCATACAGATGCAGTGCAGGCGGCGGGAAAGATCAGGGTGGACGTCGAGGAACTGGGTGTAGATATCCTGAGCTTGTCCGCGCATAAGTTTCACGGCTCGAAAGGAGTGGGGGCGTTATATGTAAAGAAGGGCATAGAACTGGAATCCCTGATCCACGGGGGTAGTCAGGAAGCAGGGATGCGCGCGGGCACGGAAAACGTGGCTGCGATTGTGGGAATGGGGAAGGCAGCAGAACTGACGGTAACACGGGTGCTGGATACTGATGAAATGCGGCAACTACGCGATAAACTTGAATTGGGGATAAAGAAGTTAATTCCCGGCGCGGTACTCAACGGGCACCCGGAAATGAGGTTACCTAATACCTTGAACCTATCGCTGCCGGATTTGCGCGGTGAATCTCTGGTGGTGGCTTTGGATCAACAGGGGATTTCGCTCTCTTCGGGATCCGCTTGCAAATCCGGTTCGCCGGACCCGACGCACGTTCTATTGGCGATGGGGAGGAGCGCGGAAGAAGCGCACTGTTCGGTGAGGTTCTCGCTGTCTCACGAAACGACCGAGAAGGATATTGATGATACTGTAGCAGCGCTGGCGCACGTGTTAGAGGAGATGGAGACGACGGTGAGGTTTTTGCCTTGTAAGTAGAGGGGGATTTGGGAATTAGGAATTAGGGGTTAGGGATTGGTAGGGCGGGGGAAGCACCCCCGCCCTACATTTTTGCGGTACTATAGAAATTTATTGGTCAAATCCATAGGCGAACAGGTTGTTCAGGGATTCTGACAGACTCGGGTGGGAGAAGATGGCGTCGCGGAGGGCAGTATAGGGGAGTTTTGCCATCATGGCGATCTGGATCATGGACATCAGTTCGCCGCCTTCGGTGCTTAAAGCAGCACAGCCCAAGATCTGGTTGGTTTTAGCGTCAACGACCGCCTTCAGGAAACCGCGCGTTTCGTCCCTCTCCAGCGCCTGAGCCACCCAGGTCATCGGTAACTTGGCGACTTTGATACTCAAGCCCTTATCGCGGGCTTCTTTTTCGCTCAGGCCCACACGCCCTAACTGCGGATCGATGAAGACTGTGTAGGGGACCAAACGTCCGGCGGTGGTGGCGTTACCATCCTCCAGCAGATTGGTTTTAGCTATGCGATAATCGTCATAAGAGAGATGCGTGAAAGCAGGTCCCCCTTTGACGTCTCCCAGGGCGTATACGCCTATGATATTCGTGGCGAGTCTTTCGTTGACATGGACATAGCCAGGTTTGTCGATATGTACACCGGCCGCATCCAGATCAAGCGCTTCGGTATTGGGAATCCTGCCCACAGCAACCAACAGATGTGAGCCGGTTACGGTTTTATCCCCATCCTGGTCCTTCACGTTCACTTCGATCTTGCCATCGCCAGAACGGCGAACTTGCTGCACATTGGCATCCAGGAGGATCTCGATGCCGTCTTCCCGCAGAATTTTGGCAACTTCGTCAGCAACGTCTTCGTCCTCGCGGGGCAGCAACTGCTTATTCCGTTGTACGATGGTAACTTCACTACCGAAGCGGCGGAACATCTGACCGAACTCAAGACCGATGTAACCTCCCCCGATGATGAGCAGACGCTGCGGTATCTCTTCCAGATCCATAATAGTAGTGGAATTGAGGTAGGAAATATCGGCAAGCCCGGGCAGTTCGGGTATTATGGGGCGACATCCGGTATTAACGAATATTTTCTCCGCGGTTAAATTTCTGACTTTACCATTCTGCATCTGCACTTCGACAGCATCCGGTCCGGTGAAGCGGGCTTGTCCCATAATCAGCTCAAGATTTTCGGTATCTTCAAGTCGATTACGGTTCGCTTCCCGGAAGCTCTCGACCATAGCCTGTTTACGTTTCCGCACCGCGGGCATGTCAACTCTGGCGGAATCTATCTGCAATCCATAATCTGCTGCGCGCCCCATCTGATAAGCTACCCGGGCGCTGGCGATCATGGTCTTAGTAGGCGTACAGCCTGCGTTGATGCAAACTCCACCGACGTGACCGCGTTCGATGATAGCGGTTTTCCAACCGGCTTTGGCTAGGTCAACCGCTAAAGGCTTCCCCGCCTGTCCACTACCGATGATAATGGCTTTGAATTTTTCAGTTTCATTCATAGTGCTTTCACTCGAAAAGATTGGTCTCCATGTGGAACAATACATGTTATCTTTCTATATGTACGCTGATCATGCCAGGATTGATCCTGACTGGTAGACTTTTGTCTATTATTGCCGATTATAAATAAAGTCAACACCTTTATATTCTGGTAGGTAATACGGACTTATCAAATTACTGTTGTGAGAAATGAGGCATTCTCTCAGGTAGAATGCTATCCGACTTCAAAATACTGTACGCTGA
>CBDUWK010000396.1:0-3032 GCA_965370905.1 uncultured bacterium
CATCATCTCTTGCCGGAATTTACAGCTCTGGAGAACGTTTTCCTGGCTGGAATGATTAAAGATTCTACAAACGATTACCGTGCCAGAGCCAGGCATCTACTGAACAGGGTGGGCCTTTCCGAACGCCTGAACCACAAACCCGGTGAACTATCCGGCGGAGAGCAGCAAAGAGTTGCCTTGGCGAGGGCACTGCAGAATAAACCCCCTTTAGTTCTGGCGGATGAACCCACGGGTAATCTCGATCGCAGCACTGCTATTGAATTGCACGATTTAATTTTTGAACTGGCAAGCGAACATCATCTAAGTTTCTTAATAGTTACACACGACCGCCAATTCGCCCAACGATGCGATCGCATTCTCATGCTTAAAGATGGGCAGTTAATGCGGGCAAACGCAAATGAAATGAAATAGAATTTCTTTTCGATCCAAGACGGGTAACAGTGATTCAGTCCCGAGGAAAAGATGAACAATAAATTTTCCATACGTGTACAACAAGTAATCCAGCATGCTCGTGAAGAAGCGCTGCGGCTGGGGCACGATTACATTGATACAGAACATCTTTTGTTGGGTCTCTTAAGGCTCTCCGAAGGCTTAGCCATTTCCATCATTAAAAATCTTGGTTGTGACCTTAACGAGTTGAAGGAAGCCATTGAAGAATTTGTTGAACCTTCCGACGCGACGATGAAAATCGGCAACATCCCCTTCACCAAGCGAGCGGAAAGAGTGCTCAAAGTTTCATATATAGAGGGAAAGAACTTCAACAGCGAAATTATCGGTACGGAACACCTGCTGCTGGCACTGACAAAAGAAGAGGAAGGGATATCTACGCAGGTACTGAACGCGTACAGCATAACTTACGAAGCCATCCGCAAGGAATTGGATTCAATACTAAAGGGAGATACCAGAAAAGAGATTCCAACCAAAGATAAAGAAAAATCAAAAACTCCGGTATTGGATCACTTCGGCCGTGACCTCACGCAATTAGCCGTGGAGGGAAAACTCGATCCCATAATTGGCCGGGAGCAGGAGATAGAAAGAGTCAGTCAAATCCTCTCCCGCCGCAAGAAAAACAACCCGGTTTTAATCGGAGAACCTGGCGTTGGCAAGACTGCCATCGTAGAAGGCCTTGCGCTTCGCATTAACCAGCGGGAAGTATCACCAGCACTTTATAACAAGCGAGTTGTGGCTCTGGATCTGGGGGCTATGGTAGCGGGAACCAAATATCGCGGTCAGTTCGAAGAGCGCATAAAAGCGGTGATGAACGAACTGAACAAGAACCGCGACGTCATCCTCTTCCTGGACGAATTGCACACCATTGTGGGCGCAGGCTCCGCCTCGGGATCGCTGGATGCTTCCAACATGTTCAAACCAGCCTTAGCACGCGGCGAACTTCATTGCATAGGCGCCACCACGATGGATGAGTACCGCCAGAACATCGAAAAAGATGGAGCTCTGGAACGTCGCTTCCAAAAAGTTGTAATCGACCCACCAAACATCGATGAAACCATAAACATCCTGATGGGATTGAAAGAAAGGTACGAACAGCACCATGGCATAACCTATACTGATGAAGCTATCCGGTCGGCAGTTATGCTATCCGACCGCTATATTTCCGACCGTTACCTCCCGGATAAGGCTATCGACGTGCTGGACGAAACCGGTTCGCGCCTGCGTATTTCCAACATAGTAGTCCCGCAGGAGATCAGTCTGTTGGAAGCCGAGATTGAGAAGATACGCGTGGAAAAGGATGAACTCGTAAAAAAACAGGATTACGAGAAGGCTGCTCAACTCAGAGATAAAAAAGTGCAATTCGAGAAGAAACTTAGTGAAGAGAGGGAAAAGTGGGAGAAGACGGAGTCTCCTTCCCCGGTAGCGGTCGCTGAAGATGACATCGCCAAGGTTGTGGCGATGATGACCGGAATTCCCGTCAACAAGGTAGCTATCTCGGAAGGGGAGAAACTCCTCAAGATGAAGGAGCGCTTGTCCAGACAGATTATCGGTCAGGAAGACGCTATCGAAATAGTATCGCGATCCATACGCAGGACTCGCGCCGGGCTAAAGAATCCAAATCGTCCGATCGGTTCCTTCATCTTTCTGGGACCTCCGGGAGTCGGTAAAACTGAATTAGCGAAAGTGCTGGCGTACTATTTATTTGAGGACAAGAATGCCCTCGCGCGCGTTGATATGTCCGAATATATGGAGAAGTTCAACGTCTCCAGGCTGATTGGCGCTCCTCCCGGCTATGTCGGATACGATGAAGGCGGCCAGCTCACTGAGAAGGTGCGCAGAAAACCCTATTCGATAGTGCTTTTAGACGAAATCGAGAAAGCGCATCCGGATATCTTCAACGTCTTGTTACAAGTATTGGATACAGGTGAGTTGACCGATGGTTCAGGACGCAGGGTAGACTTCAGGAACACCATCCTGATTCTCACTTCAAATCTCGGCACACGCGAAGCAACTCAAGCCACTTCCTACGGATTCTCCAAGGGGGATAAGGGTCCTACCCAGAAAGACGTCGCAGCAAAGATGCAGGAAGAGATGAAGCGTCTCTTCAGACCCGAATTCCTCAACCGGCTCGATGAGATCATCGTTTTTCGCATGTTAGAACGCAAAGACATCATGAAGATCCTGGACATATTCGTTGAGGAGATCAATGACCGTCTGAAGGAACACAAAATTAGTATCGATTTGACCCGCGGAGCCAGAGATCTAATCTGCGAGGAGGGTTATTCTATAGAAACCGGAGCCAGACCACTGCGCCGCTCGATGGAGCGCCTGATCGAAGATCCTCTGGCCGAAGAGATTTTACGCGGTCGCTTCACTTCCGACACAACTATCACCGTACAACGTAAGGGTAAAAGTTTGAACTTTACCGAAAAGAAGGTCAAATCGGAGCAGGACGACCCGGTCTCATAGAGATCGATTAAAAAGCTATACACTACTAACCCGACTGATTGTCGGGTTTTTTGTTTTCATAAGGACATCTTTCCAAATATATCGTGACGGTTGTAAGTAATTACCGATGTTTG
>CBDUWK010000397.1:0-3016 GCA_965370905.1 uncultured bacterium
TAGATACGGTAGTGTGGCCCGGCTAACTTGTTTAGCCGGGTTTATTATAATTTATATGCAGTTATTCTGAAAGGGCGAGGCATGCCTCGCCCCTACCCTGATCCGAATAGTATTCCGCAAGAACAAGAAACGGGGGCAACAAGGGCATGACTTCGTCACAAACCCCCGCGCTACCTGGTACTCACAAAGTCATCCTGAACGCAGTGTTCCGAAGGAATCCCCTTGGGAAAGGATCTCAGAGATTCTTCGCTCGCCTGCGGCGGCTCAGAATGACATATTCCCCAACATAAAATAGGCGACCAACCGGTCGCCTCTTCTGTCTTCTCACCAAGCGTGCCACATCATGTCGGGGTCAGGGGCTACCCCGACTACGGGGGGGCTAATATAGTACCTTCACGGATTTGCGTACGGCGTCTATCGCCTGTTTGATATGCTCCTCTTCCACGTTCAAGGGTGGGCGGAAGCGGATGGTCTTTTCACCGCAGCCCAGGATGGCTACGCCGTTGTCGTACATCTTGCTCTGGAATTTGTTGCGCATCGTGGTAGTAGGAAGGTCGAAGGCGCACATCAAGCCGCGGCCGCGGGCGTTGCCGATCAAAGTGGAATGGTCATACTGTACGGCTTCCAATGCCTTCAGCAGTACTTTGCCCATCTTCTCGGCGTTGCCCAAGAGTTTCTCCTCGTGCATGATCTCCAGGTACTTGGCGCAGCGCACCATGTCTATGAGGTTGCCGCCCCAGGTGGAGTTCAGTCTGGAGGACACATTGAAGACATTATCTTCGATGGAATCTATCTTGTCGTTAGCTATAAAACCGCACACCTGCGATTTCTTGCCAATGCAGAACATATCCGGCTGCATGTCGAAATGCTCGAACACCCACATCTTGCCGGTCAGACCCATGCCCGCCTGTACGCAGTCGAAGATCAGCATAGCTTCCTCCTGGTCGGCGATCTCTTTCAAGCTTTTAAGGAATTCACCGCGGAAGTGGTTGTCGCCGCCTTCACCCTGTATGGGCTCGATGATAATAGCGGCAATTTCATTGCGGTTATCATGAAACGCCTGCTTGACCTGATTCAAGGAGAGCTCTTCGCGCTCTTTCACCTCCGCCAGGTTTTCATCGCTCAGAGGGAACTTGACCCAGGGATTGGACACCTTGGGCCAGTCGAACATGGGGTAATACATATACTTGATCGGCTCGGTGCGCGTGAGGGTCATGGTGTAGCCAGTACGTCCGTGAAAGGCCTGGTTGAAGCTGATTACTTTGTGCCCTACTTCCCTGGTGTAACCCTTGCGGAAGTTATGCTTGACTTTCCAGTCGAAGGAGGCTTTGAGGGCGTTTTCAATTCCCAGCGCGCCGCCTGCCACGAAGAAGGAATGCTGGAAACCCTTGGGGACTGCTAACTGGAAGAAGGTCTCCACGAAGGTCGCCAGTTCTTCGGAATAGAGGTCGGAGTTGGTGATGTTGTTGACCGCCACTTCGCCCAGAAACTGGAGAAATTCCGGTGTGGTCAGTTTGGGATGGTTGAATCCCACCGGCGAACTGGCAAAGAAGGAGAACATGTCCAGGTATTCCTGGCCGGTTTTACTATCGTGGCACCATATGCCATGCGATTTACGCAGGTCGAATACCATGTCGAAACCATCGCAGATCATGTACTTTCCGATGGTTTTGTGTACGTCTTGCGGTTTTATGTGATATTTTAATGGCGCTTTGCTCATTGTATCTCCTGTGGTTTGACTATCCTGTGTTTTACTCAGTTTATCGTAATCGGTTTCCGAGCTTCATCGAGTAAAACCAACCACGTACAGAGCGTACAACATGCGTCTGAAAATCTTGCTCATACAGGTTCTGCGCCCTTTCATCTCTTTGATATTATAACGGCTTTGAGACCTCTTCACACTTGATGCCTAATGTTTCCAGTTCGTCTAAAACCGGGTTGTAGAGTTCAGGGATAACCGGCACCCAAACACCCGGCTGCTTGAATTTGCCTTCAAGGATCATTCTCGCTCCAACTGCCGCAGGCAGACTGACTGTGCGCGCCATAGAGCTGTCACCGTGAGGAATACCGTAATCGATAAGTGTTGAGGTGATTTCCTCTCTCTTCCCTCCGGGATATTCGGCGATAAAATTGTGATAGAGGATGATCATGTCGCGTTCGCCTTCTTCGTAGGGCATTCTGGCCAATTTGAGCGCGGTAATCACGTCGATGGCGCCGCCCTTTTCAATCGGAAGCGGCTCATCCGAGAATAATCCCAGCCATTCGAAGCGATCCAGGATGAAGGAATCTCTCTCGATTCCCAGCTTTTCGGCAAAGGCCGCTCGCAGATCACCATCTGGAGCTTTGCCTACCAGTTCCCAGCCCATATCGGCGAAGGTCTTGCCCGACCAGTCTTTCTCCGCGTCGTCCAGATAACCCATATCAGCGGTCGCCTTCAAGGTATCACACCAGCCTTTGTAGCGCAGCGTACCGCGGTACATGGTAGGGATTCCCTGCAGACCGTACAAATCTATGTAACCCAACGAATCGCGGTTGGGATAGGCTTCCAGTTCGCCCTGGCCGGGGATTTCCAGATGCCAGTAGTGCGAAAACAGCTCAGGACCGGGGACAGATATTTCCTTGTCATCCTTGCGGTATCTACCGTCGTTTTTGCCCGCCAAGAGCACACCTTTGGGGCTCCAGGAAAATTTATATCCGTAAGGATTCGTGTTCGCTTCCGAAGCAGGGAGCCCTCCGCAGTAAGACATGAAGCTGACAACCTTACCGCCTTTGCTTTTCACATCGTCAATAATACGCATGGCGGACATGTGATCTATGCCGGGATCAACACCGCTTTCGTTTAAGATCACCACGCCAGCTTTCTTAGCGGGCTCATCCAGAGCCTGCATCGCCGGGCTGACGTAGGAAGTCGTGGCCATGTCCTTGCCCAATTCAATGCACATTTCAGCGACAGTCGTATGATATGCCGCGGGCAGAAGACTCACCGCCAGATCGCACTCGCCAATCATTTTCTTCA
>CBDUWK010000398.1:0-3012 GCA_965370905.1 uncultured bacterium
GAGCGCAAATAGCCGGCTCCAGCGCGGTAACCAGACCGCCTATGGACTTTAACGGATTGATTTTTTCTCCAACCTTCCGAAAAGAATAGGGCGCCCGGTTGGAAACAATGATCAGGCGTCTGTCCAAATCATTCATCGTAATGACAATAAATATGATAAGAAAACTGAATTAATAGTTATAAACTACTATTTTTTGTAAACAAACCAAGTGAAAAGAAGGTAATCTCGTACTCAAATTACTGAAATATAGATAGATCATCTATTTAGATCAAATAAAATCAGGAACGAGCCGGGTGAGATTGCAGGTTTGAACAACAGAAGGTTTCAGATATTCACTTCAGGATTATGGCTTTCTGGACGAATACTGCAGACCCAGCATCCAATTTGATGAAATACAGACCGGATGATAGCTGAGAGGCGTGCAACACGACTGAATGTTGACCAGGAGGATAGCGACCATCAGCGAGGATTGTAATCTCGCGGCCGAAGAGATCATAAACGCTTAAGCGGACATTGGACATGCGGGGCAGATCGAAGCAGATGACAGTTTCGGGATTGAAGGGATTGGGGTAGACCGGGTGGAGATTAAAGGCATAAGGGCGACCCTCTTCCCCATCATCAATAACCGGCAACAAGCCTTCAATATTCCAGGAAATACTATCCTCAAGCTGGCTATCTGAAACCCAGCAGAAAAGCTGGTAAAATCCGTTTGCGGAAATCGGGACTGAAACAATAGAATCGCTGCCGATTACCTGCCCTTCAAATATCCACTCCCAGGAAAGATTGTCTCCGTCGGGGTCAATGGCGCTCGCCCAGAAAGTGTAGTTACCGGCATTATTTATGACGGTATCCAGGTAAGCAGGGCTGTAATCAATTATCTGGGGTGGTCGGTTGGGTGGTGCGATTAAAGAGATCGAGCACCTGATCATGACCTCGTCTATGCAGCGCTGGCGAAAGGGGTTCCAGACGCCAGTATATTCCCATGATTGGCGCGCGGTGAGTTGATCTGCTGATCGGTCTAAGCCGATACCGGCAGTTCCTTCTCCGCCCATATGCCAGGCGACGTAGAATGCTCCATCTTCCACAATGATATTCTGGGTGGAGAGATCGAAGCTGTAAAAACCTGCTGTGCTGGCATTCTGTTCAGCTACAAAGAGCACAGATCCGGGAGATCCTCCAATCCCGTCATCATCGAGCAGTTCCAATGTGAACGGAGTGGTTCCGCCATCCTCGGCGATATAGAGGGATACGCTATCGACCTTAGCATAATATTCCGGGGGAACGAATCTCTGCGCCAAGCCACCGAAGCCGCCTTCCCACCTCCAGGCTAATTCTGCGGAACCATCATCATAGAGCATGGTACCGGGGAGTTCCATGACGTGACATTCGGTGCGAATGGTGTCGTTATGGACGTTCATGTCCTCTTCATGGGTGACGATACAAGAGACGAAATACTGACCGGGATCATCAGGCACCCACATGGGGAGAAAGTAGTTTTCGTAATCTTCCCCCGGATTTATGGAAAACAAGGGATACATGGTCTCATCGTAAACCTGAAAACCATTCTGGCGGATGATATTGAAATTGAGGCTGTATCCGCTTTCGGTCTGGATGCCGACATTCTTCACGAGAGCCCAGGGATGGAAATAGCTTCCTGGCAGGTTGAAGAAGCCACCTGAGATATTGTTTGCCACAGCACTTGCCGCCAGATCTCTAACCTGATAAGTTATTTCATCCGGATAAGTATATTTCACCGCAGAGTTATCGAAAGCGATATACTGATCGTGCGAATGTTCGAGACCGGCCTGCCCAGTCTGACTCTCTATACCGATAAGTAAGTCGTTGTTCATGACCAGTCCCTGCTGTTCGGCATACTGGAAGGTGATGGAACTGTCGCTGTTGGTCAAGATCAGTTGAAAGGTGTGCGAACCAGCGGTTATATATGCGGGTATATCGAGGAATGAGACCACACAGGAATCGAGATGATTGGTCCAGAAATAGACGCTGCCCTGGCCACCATTACCGGGGAACCAGTCTGCCATGTAAATGCCGATGAAATCGTTGGGCTGACCGTTCAAGGGGATGCTCACAGGGAAGGGTTGGGAAATACCCTGAGGGGATCCGAAAGTGACGTAACCGTTAGAACCGATGTACAGTTCGTTTACTTCGTACCAGTAATACGTAAGCGGGAAGCCGAGAAGATAAGGGCCAACACAGACGTCATCGCTCAGGCCGGTGATGCTATCGCCTACAGCGGTGATATCTATCCAAGCGAAGGAGGGGCCGCCGGGTTCGTTGGAATCGATCCAGGTGTATCCGAAGATATCGGGTCCACCGCTATCTGCGGAAACCGAAAAACAGATAGTGAGAAGGGATAATACTACTAGAAGGAATCTTATCATCAACATCTCGATTAATAAAACTCAAAACAAATATAATATTTCCGGGGGATGATTGCAAGCGCTAATTGGCACATCGGGTAAATCAGAAAAAGGAAGGAGTGTTGCTCTAAAGCCGGATGGATTCCTAGCACACGCTGGCTGAAAGTTAAATATTTTTCTAAATAACTATATAATCTCTTGACAATGCAATAATATTTTCATATTATTATTTAATGACTTGCACCTTTGATCTACTTTAACTCAAGCAGAACGAAGAAATATCATAGGAGCCTATCATGAAAACGACCTTAGCGTTATTTATATGTGTACTTTATACTGTGACCGCTTTCGCCCAACCCGACACCCTCTGGACAAGGACGTACGGCGGCGGTTGGAATGATCAGGGGTACTCGGTCCAGCAGACCAACGACGGTGGATATATTATTGTGGGGGAAACTACTTCTTATGGCCTTGGTTCTTGGGACGTCTATTTATTCAAAACAGACGCTCTTGGTGATTCGTTGTGGTCTAAAACTTTTGGCGGAAGCTCTAGTGATCGGGGCTGCTGCGTTCAGCAGACCAGCGACGGCGGGTATATCGTCGCGGGATATACCACTTCTTATGGCGCTGG
>CBDUWK010000399.1:0-2989 GCA_965370905.1 uncultured bacterium
TGCCAGTCGGAAATCAAATAAATGCTATTAGCCAGCATGATAAAACCAAGTGAAATAAGCAGAGCCCAGGATCGCATAGATGAACTTGTCGTAATACATCTCTTGAGAATGAATATCGTAGCGATCCCGGTAGTGAGCGTTGCTGATAAGAAAAACCAGAAGTCTCGATTAGTATCTAAGTCTCTGGCAATCAACAACAATATAATTGCGCTGCAACTATTCCAGGGGTTTGAAAAAAAAAGAAAGAATCTTCCCCGAACGTCACTGAAATATCTCTTCAGGGGAGAAAGTAGCAGTAATAAATTTAAGGCGAGTAATCCGATCAATACAGCCGCGACATAAATAAACCAGGTCATGAAAAATATACCCGGTCCCAACCAAAAGGGACCACAAGTAAACGTAATTAAGCTGTATTCGGCCGCACTGACTAAACTCCCAACTAAAAGCGAAGCGAAAATCCACGGATTTATAAACTCTCTATTAAACATGACCATTCTTAATCTTATGTATTGGTGATGCGGCTGAAGTACTGCAATTGCGAAATAAGGTAGTACATTTTTTCCATTATGTCAAGAAAAAGAACAATTTAGAATATCTTAAACCAGTTGTCTGGTGAATTTGAGTTTTAAACTTTGGATTGGTAAAACTCACCTCACACCTCCGACGAAAGGTCGCCGTTAAGCTTTTTGATTCATTTACAATAGCTATAGCATCGAACTCCAAAATGATCGAAGGGTAGTGCTTTCGCAGATTAATTTTAACATTTTGTACACCCACCAATCACAGAATTCAAAAAACCTTCTCTTTTTCTTGCTGAGCACTTGACTATTGGCCAAAAATTTATTATATTATAAGCGCATCCCGGGACTGGTAACTGAAAGCGGGGCTATTTAGCCGAATATATTGTTGACCCCAATATGATGATCTATCACTGAACGAGATGATGCCTTATGGAAGCTAATCCCAACATCGTTCCACAAACCTCGCTTGGAATTATTGTAATGAACCGTATGAGGCTCTATTACCTTCATCCAGAAGCGATACTCAAGTTAGACGACGTGATTGAAAAATTTGTCCATAAACCTGAGGACCACAACCTGCTGGAGGACCTTGGAAAAATCTTCCCCATCGAGAAGAGGAATCCGGTTTCTTTAAAGCAGCGCGTTGAAGCTATGTTTTACGTGTCTGAAAAGTTATGGTCGGTCGCTCTGGAGAAAGGAAAGAAGACCTGGGGTGAAGACTTTTCACGCGATAATCTCTTAAGAATCACCAAAACCATGCCTATGAGCCATTACAGTTATCTCGTTGGTTCGCGCGAACCTGCCAACGTCCTGCTGACTCGCAACGACATACTGCAGGATCCTGTTGTGGCGATGGTCAAGCTGCAACACGACATCGAATCGCTCAGCGATTTTCTCAGGAATTCCCAGGTGAAAGCATGAATTATCCTTTAATCTTGTAGAATGTCACAATTATCGATATCTACTGAAACCGCACTGTTGGTCAAGTGCGGTTTCTCATCTCGCACTGGTTGTTTCTAGGGAATTCGCAAATAGTCTCTTGTAATCCAGAATTTTTGAAAACCTTTTGCCATTTGCTGGAGGTTTTTGTATATTGTAAGCTTATGAAGAAGATGAGTTACAGAGCGCTCTTAGGCCTCGCCGGTATTTTACTGATTGCCTTGGCAGGTATTATTTTAACTATTTCGGGATGCCAAAAAACACCTGAGAGTCGGAACGGTGCCAAACCTCCAGGCGGCATCGTTGAACAGGTAGATGATATCGCAGTGCTCAGACTTGAAGCGCCGGCTTTCGCGGAACTGTCAGTGAGCGACCGCATTGCTGCATATTATCTTTCCCAGGCAGTTCGCGTGGGCAGAGATATTTCCTGGGATCAAATCCACGCCAGGAACCTCGAAGTTCGGAAATTTTTAGAAGAGATCGGTCTCAATATAAGTTATGGCGCCAAGCAGAAGTATACAAAACTTTTCTGGATTTACATGAAAAAGTTGTGGATCCACAATGGATTCTACGACCTTCTCTCATTAGAAAAGCTGATTCCGCCTATCAAATTTGGCGACCTGGCGGAACTCGCATTCGTAGCTCTGTCTAATACTGGGGGAAAGTTAGGGAACTTCCTCGAAGTCAACTCCAGGCTCAGATGGATGGCGGACAGCCTCTTAAATTCTGAGATTGACCCTGTGTTGTTTGACAAACAACATAGCCAAGATAGAAATGGCTTTTCGCCCCTTAATTTTTACCGAGATGTGAACCTGGAAGAAGCAGCTAAGTTTCCGGCGAGGAATCCTCTAAATTCTGTCTTACAGCGTCGAAACGGGAAAATAGTTGAGCTGGTGTGCCGAACGGGCGATGATAATCTCGCGCCAGGACCTTATGCCAAAGAGCTTGAGGACGTAATCGAGAATTTGGAACGAGCACGCCCTTATCTATCTCAAGAGCGCATTGAGGTGGTCGACCATCTGATTAAGCATTTTAGAACAGGCAGTCCGACCCATTACGAAGCAGCACAAATGCTCCAGAACAGTTCAGAAACTGAACTGGACTTCATTCTCGGCTTCGACGATCTGCGGTTTGATCCATTGGGGACGAAGGGTCTGTGGACGGGTCTACTTTTTATCAAGGATGAAACATCTGGTGAGAAGATTGGTAACCTACAAAAATCATGGAATTTATTAATTAGCGAATTCCCAGGTTACGATGCTGACATTTTTCCTGAATTTAAAGGTAATATAAGTACAGTCCAACTTTTAACGGGCGTTGGAGCCGAGGTGCCGATCTGTCCTGACGTTTATTATTATCCGCACGGAATCGATAGCGAAATTCATGACACTCGTATCCTCGTTTTTACTAACGTTATATCGTCTCGCGCCCATGGTAAGGTAGTCAATGAACTTAACTTCTGCAGAACTGAGGAAGAAGGCACTTCAGCCCAACTATTCGCTGCAGAGCTTGCTTTTACAAAGGCTATA